>CAYNUX010000223.1:0-6691 GCA_964400115.1 uncultured Cytophagia bacterium | reverse complement strand
ATTCATCATTTGCATTGACCCGCGCAGCAGCGAGCATAGCCAAGGTATCTCTTACTTTGAGTGCGATTTCATCTTGAATCGGTGTAATTTTCTGTCTTACATTATTTCGATAATCTTTAACTTCAATGAGCCATATTTCACTTTTGTCATCTTTACAAATAAAATCGACAATTTTTGAACCGCCACAAACTTTTTGAAATTGGTTTCGGTAAAAACTAAAATTTTCAATTTTTTCAACAGTCCAATTGTTCGGAAAATCAAATATGAGGTCACCTTCTGCTAATTTCGGCACTAAACCTCCAGGTCGATATAGCGATCTGATTGTTGTAATTCTTCTTCAAGAGAAATGATTTGCCCTATATCATCGATTGATTTTCCCGATTGATGTTCTATCATACCATCTATATGATGCAAACCGAAATATTTTGTTTTGAGAGAACGATGCCCAAGTGCTTGGATATATAGTTCTCGCATGAGAAATAAACTATGTGTTGCTAGAAAAACTTGGACATTATTGTCGCATAAATGAAGAATCGTACCGGCGATTTGTTTTACCAGTTTTGGATTCAAATTGGCATCCGGTTCATCCCAAAAAAGATATCCTTGGTCGAGCAAGGAGCCATTTGCCACGAGCTGTGCCAACATGGCCAATTTTCGGAAGCCTTCGGCAACCAAATGCATTTCCATGGTACCCTGTTGGGGAATTCTGAGATAAAAACGGCCCGAATTTTCCAATACCACTTTGCCACCCATTATCTCTTCTAGCGGTTCGAGGAGTTCTCGAGCCCTGCTTTCTCGGGGCCCACGGAGGGCAGGTTTTCCCAGGAGCAGACAGGTGTCTTTCCAGGTCTCTTCGAACTCTAAATAATGATTTTCATATACCGACACGAATCCCGGATAAATCGTCAATAATTCTCTTGGGGGTAAAAATAGGGTTGGTTCATCTATCCATTTCTGTGGTAATGTTTCAATCTCTACCTCAGTTTTACTCGACGTTGCAAAGCTAAAGCTTGTATTGAACGATCGATCAGAAAATGTGAATGCGAGTTCGCACCTGTGTCTTCCCCGTTTTCTTCTTACCAATCGACCTAAACTATCGGGTTTAAACACTCCTACCAGTTTCTCTGCTAGTCGTCTCTGAAGTAACGTCTTTGTAGGAGTAACTGTAAAAGGGTTCATGCTTTCGTTAAATAAAACAGCTAGTAATGAATAAAGGGCTTTGAGTAAATGTGTCTTTCCTGTACTATTTTCCCCAATGATAACATTAAGTTGAGGACTGAAATTAAATTCTGATTCAGAAAAAACAGTAAGATTTTTAATAGTTGCTGATTTGAGCATATCCTGATTCCTATTGATCATTTGAACAAGATATAACAATATAAAACGTTTTCGTTTGCCAAGCAAGGCGATTTAAGAAAAAAGCAGATCATATTTCACCCAATTACAGAACAGCCAGCCCGATGAGGCTGGCCGTTACTTGAAATATAGAATGACAGAATGCTCAGGCTGTCTGGCCGGTCAGTTCTTTTAGCCAGGCAAGTGTCTTTTTGGCCTCTGTATGCAGATGCTCCAGGTCTCCGGGGGTCAGGGTTTCCACGACCATCGGTCCGCTGGTAAAGCCGCCCCGCTGCAGGATTTCCAGCACCTGGTCAAAATTGACCTGGCCTGTCGTCGGGGTGACAGCGACTTGCTTGGGATGCTTGTAATCTTTGACACACATACCGGTGACGAGTCCGGCTACCACCGGAGCATCATTGACCGGCTCGAGTTCTCCGTCTGTATAGTAACAGATATTGCCCGGATCATACCAGAGACGGAAATTGGGATGATTGACTTTTTCGATGATCTGCCGGCACTGTGCGCCTGTGGTATTAAGGCCGCCATGCGGTTTTAAAGCGAGCTCGACATCCTTTTCCTGGGCATAATCGCATGATTCAGCCACTGCCTGGTAATACTGATCAAAAATCTCCTGATCTTTTGTGCCACCGATGAGCAAGCTGGTGCAGCCGCACGCTTGGCAATTATCCACTAATTTTTTCAGGCCTGCGACGCCGGACTCGACTGATTCTTCTGCATTAAAACGACCGCCCCAGGCAGAGACAATCGCGAGTCCCCTCTTTTTCGCCTCTTCGCCTACGGTTCGAGCGTGTTCTATCGAGTGGTCAATCGAAATAATCAGTCTGTTTTCCGATTTGGTGGTCATGAGGCCGACAGCCTTATATCCTGCCCTGGCAATTTCATCAAACGCTACTTTGTACTCGAATTCACTCCATGGTCGGGTGTAGCAACCAAATACATATTCCTTTCCATCGTTTGCTGAAGATTGGCAGTGTGTGAGCAGTCCAAATGTACTCAGCATACCAAGTGAAAGGCTTTCTTTGATAAAATCGCGCCGATCGATGCGATGGTGTTTCATAATCAATCCCTTTTGATAAAAATGTTTTGTTACCGTTTAGCAAATCCCAATTCGTGCAAACAGAAAATGATCAGGCAAAGCTGATTTTTCGTTTTTGCGGATCGTACAAAGTTTTTCTTCCTTTGCGCGCCGACTCTGTTGCCATAATACTTGCAACAGCATGCTGAAAGCCGGCATCGATGCTTGCATGAGGCATTTTACGGCTACGGATGCATTGCAACCAATTCAGCCAGTGATCTGGTCGTTCGATGGGTTCTACAGGATTTTCACCTCGTATGACACCACGATTTTGGCTCCCTCCTTCAGCGGTCAGTACCGGTTCACCCCAATGATCCATCTTTAAAACGCCCTGGTCACCGTAAGCCTTGAAGGAATTTCCAAAGCCATTGCCAAAGTTTGTGGAATAGTGAACCATGAATCCCTCCGGATAGGTCCACATGGCCTGGACGTGGTCGGGGGCGGTAAAGTTGTGCTTGTCTTTCCAGGTAAAGATATCCTGCATACACATGCATTCGGTCGGAAAAGTGGCACCGGTGATATAGTGAACGAGATCCAGGTAATGAACTCCCCACTGGGGTACCGGTCCTTCTGAAAATTCATAATAGCCATACCAGGCAGAAAACATTACCGGATCAAAAGGCCGCATGGGACGATCCCCCAGAAATTCTTTCCAATCCACGTCATCAGGATCCACATCGCGGAAATACGAGTACCAATAAGGTTTTTCAGAATTTCTGCATTGTTCGATGCGCGAGACTGTTCCCAGGATTCCGGTCTGGTAAAGATCCCGGCATCCCACAAAGGTGTCTTTGCTGCGGAGCTGGGTTCCGACCTGGCAGACGATACCTGCTTTTTTTACTGCATCCACAGCCTCGATGACACGATCCAGACGCATGCCCAGGGGTTTCTCGACATAGACATCCTTGCGGGCCCGGGCTGCGGCAGTGAGTTGGGTGGTGTGATGATGGTCAGGTGACGCAATGGTCACGGCATCGATATCATCGAGTGCCAAAAGATCTTTATATGAGATGAACTGCCGGGCATCACGGCCAAACCATTCGTTTACTTTGGCATTGGCATTATCTCGGGAAACTTTCCAGGGATCAGCCAGTGCAGTGATTTCAAAGTTTTCGCTTTCCACGTGTTCATAGAGTCTGGGCATGTGGGTATTGGCACCGCGGTTTCCACAGCCTATGATTCCGATCGAGATACGGTCGTTGGCACCGATAATGCGTTTGTAGCTTTGTACGGTCGAACTGCACGCTGAAATAGCCGTGGCCGTACCTGCCAGAGCAAAAGTGCCCAGAAACTTGCGACGAGATAGGGTTGATTCCATCTTTTTCTCCAAAAATTTTAGGACTCGAGTGATTAGGGGCTGTGTTAAGGCAATACACGGATTTTTATATTTTTAAATTCGATAGGGGATCCTTCTGATTCCAAACAAAGGTAACCGGATCGGGGAGAGGCATTGTTGCCACCCGAGACCTCTTGACCATTGACCCAAAGCCGTATCTCGCCATTGATGGCGCGCACATAATAGTGATTCCATTCCCCTGCACCTTTACTGAGGTTTTTGCTGGGAAAGCTGCGTTTGCCATTGGGTGAGGTGGGAGAAAAGGGATCGAGTGTGGATTCGCCGACAGCAAACACATCCCCGTGGGTGCTGAACCAATCATCCGGACGAGTTGATCGTTTTTTGTACTGCTCCCGAAAACCGTGATCCAGGGCTTGCACTTCGATACCCTTTTTGGGCAACTTGCCGGGTTCAAGGCCTTGCAAGGCATCTCCTGGAATCCATAAAAACACTCCGGAATTCCCCCCGGATTTCAAGTGGCGCCACTGCAAAACAAGCTCAAAATTGGTATAGGTTTCTTTGGTGCGCATGACCCCGATGGGTTCACCGCTGCAGAGCAAGATATCCTCTTTCCAGGTCCATGTATTGTTTTTACCGTTTACCGGAACAAAATCTTTTTGCCACAGGGATTGCCAATGCGGGCCTGAGCCATCCAGGCAGGCGTTTGGCATCTCTTGAGAAAATGCGGTCGATCCGAGCAAAAGAAACATTGCCCCCAAAAACAGGTTGGCCACATATTTCATCTCTTCTCCTTTGATCTTGATAATATATGGAATACTTTTAACATAAGGTGAAATGCACAAAAATGCAACCCAAAAGACATTTCCGTGTTTTGAATACAATATTCTGTATTTAAAAAATTCTAATCGTGATCTCTTTTCGCGTTCTGTTTGCAGAACTAATCGCTTGCAAGTCAGCAATAGTGTTGCTATTTTTCAGAGTCGAAAAGATGGGTGGTTGTCTTTTGCGTTTAATCGCACCATCAATAGGTTCTATTCGAAAGCTGACCAGAGGGTGGTGCTTTTACAGGATTGTTTTTACAAGATTGTTTTCAAAACCGGATCGGATCAAATAGACAAAGAGGGATCGATGAAACATTTATTCAAGCGGATTTTAAAAAGCATGTTCATCGGGATGATTTCGGTGACCGGTCTGTTGCTATTCCTGATCATTCTCAGTGTTCGTCCCATCGATCGAAAGCCCGTAATGCAACACAAGTATGGACAGCATAATGCGCAGACGGTTCAATCAGAGAACGGTCTGTATTTGTCTCGACCTTCCGGTCCTCTTTTAGCAGGCACAGGCAAAGCAGGGATTACTCCTCCTCTTGGCACTCCTTTGGCCGGATACGGAGATCGTAAAGGCGCTCCCAGTATCAGTGTTCATGACAGTCTCTTTGTACAATCGCTGTGTTTGCATACCCAGTCAAGCAAGGTGTTATTCATTGCTGCAGACATTTTGTTGATTTATCCTGAATTGGCGAGAAAGATCGAGAGCCGACTAGAGGCTGATTATCATATTAAACCTCATCAGTTGTATTATACTGCAACACATACCCACTCTGGAGCCGGAGGATGGGGTCGCGGTTGGCTGGAAAGGCAATTTGCGGGAGATTTCCATCCTTCTGTGGCTGCGATGTTGGTGGATAGTACCATCATGGCCGTTCGGCGCAGCTTGAAAAACCCCATACCCGTGATTTACAAAAGCGGTGAAATTCCATTGCCGCAATATTGTCACAACAGACTTGTGAAAGGCGCACCGGTTGATCCCGCTCTCTATTATATCGCTTTTTGGAATGCTCACGAGCCATTTGCCGTTTTGGCCTTGTATTCGGCTCATGCCACCACGCTTTCGGGCAGGAATATGGCATTCAGCAGTGATTATCCCGGTTATTTCAAACGGCGCATCGAAAAAGAATGGGGTGGCATGGCGCTATTCGCTGCCAGTACTTTGGGAAGCACCAGTGTACGCGGACAAGGGCATGGATTCGAAAAGGCAATGATGGTTGGCCAGGGCCTGGCAGATTCTTTGTTGGTTCGACTGGACGCCATTGATTCGGGACTGTTGATTCAACAGAACACTCGGAATCAAGCCACTGTAAATCTCGGTGTTGAACGGATTGAATTACAAGCCCCTTCCATGCAGGTTCGTATCAGTGACAATATTCGGCTGGCTCCATGGCTCGCTACGAAGATTCTCGGCTCACACAAACCGGTTTATCTCTCTTTGCTACGACTGGATTCACTGCTTTTGATCGGGAGCCCGGCCGAATTCAGTGGTGAACTCGGCCTCGAGGTAAAAGCTGCCGCTCATAGGCAAGGATGGCATGCCCAGGTAACCAGTTTTAACGGTTGCTACATGGGCTATGTCACTCCCTCTAAATACAGTGAAAGGCCCGGGTACGAAACAAGACTTATGTCTTGGTTTGGCCCCTTTTTTGGAGATCATTTATGCGATTTGATGATCTCCATGGTTAGGGCAGCACAGCCAGCTGGCTAGCATACCCTGCAAAGGCAGGATTCAGCGATCCATGATGATCAGCACACCTGCAGCAACAGCGAGAATTGCCAGCAGAATGTCCAGATTCGTAATATGGAACTGCAAGATAACGATCAATCCTCTGATGATGAGCCAGAGGCCCAGCAGAATCCAGCCAATTTTCGAATTTCTTTTCATGATTTTCCCCTTTTTTAGAATAGATCCGTATTGTTTAACTTTTTAAACGACAAGAAACGGGCTCTTGTTTCAGCCATTTTATATTTTTCAGGCATTTCGGTTTGATTTTTGGCTGGTAAAAATTCACGATGCCGCCAATCATGATCAAGAATTTTATCGTAACGAGATAGACCCGGTGTCCCTGATAACCAGGTTAAAGACTAGACTAATTTGTCCGTACAGTCTAATAATTATGGATTTACATA
>CAYNUX010000222.1:0-6768 GCA_964400115.1 uncultured Cytophagia bacterium | reverse complement strand
CAGGGGATGAGTCATGGTCAATTTTTTGATATTTTTGGTGATAGGCTTGATTTCGGGGTGGTTGGCAGGAAAGCTCAAATTCGGTCAGGGATTAGGCCCCTTGGGCAACCTGGTCATAGGGGTTGCAGGCGCATTGTTTGGGGGATTTCTCTTCAGCCTTATTGGCATAGCCACCCGGGGAGTTTTTGTGGATGTGATCGCAGCTGTCATCGGAGCCTGGATCTTGCTCCTGGTACTGGGCAGAATCAAGATTAAAAATGTCTCCTGATGGCTTGTACCTCATCATGATGTTTCCCCCTAAAGTTCAACCAATCAGATCCTTTTCAACTCGCAACCAAAAATCGTTCTGTAAAGAACTTGATTTTTATGCCGAAAAAGGCTATATTCTCCCAAGTAAATACAACACTTGAACCGGTTCAATATTTTTATCACAATCCTCAGGAGAGGCAATGAAAATCGCAATTCCCAAAGAAACCATTGCGGGTGAACGGCGCGTTGCCATGGGACCAGATGTCGTAAAGCGACTGGTCGATGCAGGTAACAAGGTCGTGGTGGAAAAAGATGCTGGCAAATTGTCTTTTATCCCGGACGAAAAATTTAGTGATGCCGGAGCCGAAATTGCATCATCAGCCACTGATCTCTATCGAGATGCGACAATAATCGCCAAAGTACGCCCGCCTCAGAAAAACGAACTCAAAACCTTGCCCCGGAATAGCGTACTCGTAAGCTTGTTGGATGTATTGCGTGCCCCGGAATTGGCAAAAAATCTCGCAGATCAAAAAATTACAAGTTTTGCCCTTGAAATGGTGCCGAGAATCAGCCGTGCGCAAAGCATGGATGTATTATCATCTCAAGCTTCAGCTGGTGGTTATAAAGCGGTTTTATTGGCCGCAGCAGCCTTGCATAAATTTTTTCCCATGCTGACCACTGCTGCCGGAACGATTGCACCGGCAAAAGTTTTCATTCTGGGAGCAGGGGTTGCCGGATTGCAAGCGATTGCGACAGCCAAACGATTGGGGGCTAATGTAGAAGCCTTTGACATTCGCGAGGCTGCAAAGGGCGAAGTCGAGAGTCTGGGTGCGCGGTTCGTAGAGATCAAACTGGAAGAAGAAACAGCCACAGAAGGCGGATACGCAAAACAAGTGTCCCAGGATACTACCGCCTTGATTCAAAAAACGCTTCTCAAACATGTCTCTGAAGCCAACATCGTTATCACAACAGCACAGGTACCCGGTAAAAAAGCCCCTATATTGGTTACAAAAGCCATGGTTGAAGCCATGCGACCCGGCTCGGTTATTGTGGATATGGCCGTTGAACAAGGGGGCAATGTCGAAGGCTCTGAAGAAGGCAAAGAAGTCGAGATCAATGGGGTCAGAATTATTGGTCCCGTTAACCTGCCCAGTGCAATGGCGGTCGACACCACCATGATGTTTGGCCGCAATATTCATTCGCTCCTGAAACTCTTGATCAAAGAAGGCGAACTGAATCTGAATTTTGAAGATCAGATTATCAGTGAATCCTGTATTACCCATAACGGTGAAATTGTCAATGAACGTGTTAAAGAAATGCTAAAATAGGAAGGAGATGTCATGCCTCAAGACCTTCTCGTCGGTTTGACGATCTTTTTATTGGCCTCCTTTACAGGCTTTGAAGTGATTACCAAAGTCCCCCCGACGCTTCATACGCCCCTGATGTCCGGTGCCAATGCCATTTCCGGAATCGCCATCATTGGAGCTCTTTTGGTGACCGGAAGAAATGTTGTGCAACTCGAAGTCATACTTGGATTTGTAGCCATTGTGTTTGCTATGGTGAATGTGGTTGGTGGATTTCTCGTCACCGATCGAATGCTGCTAATGTTTAAAAAGAAATCCGATGATAATTGATTACTGACTTGAAAGAGAGCTCTTATGGATGCTTTGTCTACTTTTATTGGCCTGTCCTATTTGGTAGCAGCAGCCCTTTTTATTCTGGGTTTGAAATATATGGGCTCACCAGCCACGGCCCGGCGGGGTAATATGCTGGGCTCAATTGGTATGCTCATCGCCATTGTTGTCACCTTGTTGGACAAACAAATTATCAGCTTTACCTGGATTATCGTAGCCATGATTGTGGGTGCGGTTATCGGGGCATTTACAGCAAAAAAAGTACAAATGACAGACATGCCCCAGATGGTGGGTATATTTAACGGACTCGGCGGTGGTGCCAGCGCACTCGTTGCTATCGCTGAATTCTATAGCTATATTTCTCCCGAGACCACTGCTATTATGACCATGGATGTCTCTATTACCATCATGCTGGGTGTTCTGATTGGTGCTGTCACCTTTTCAGGCAGTTTTATCGCCTTTGGGAAATTACAGGGCTTTATCTCGGGTTCTCCAATCACCTTTCCCGGCCAACAAATATTTAATTTTCTTATGCTGATCGCGGTGGTGATACTCGGCGTGGTTATTGTTGCTTTCAACGCCCCGTCACTCCTGTTTTTACTCGTGATACTGATCTCACTGGTCATCGGTGTCAACCTGGTTATCCCTATTGGCGGAGCAGATATGCCGGTGGTCGTTTCCCTGCTCAACTCGTTTTCCGGCTTGGCTGCCTGTGCTGCGGGTTTTGTGGTTTCCAACAATATTCTCATTATCGCGGGTGCACTTGTTGGTGCCGCCGGATTGATCCTGACACAAATTATGTGCAAAGCCATGAACCGCTCTTTGACCCATGTCATTTTTGGAGCTTTTGGCACTGGCGACCAGGCTGCCGGCTCTACCATGGCTATGGGCGATAAAACGGCACGATCCGTGGACGCCGAAGAAGTGTCCATGATGATGGGATACGCACAATCCGTAGTCATTATACCCGGTTACGGTATGGCTGCTGCTCAAGCCCAACATGCTGTCAGGGAATTGACCGAACTGTTGCAAAAACGCAATGTAGAAGTAAAATTTGCGGTTCACCCCGTAGCAGGAAGAATGCCCGGACACATGAATGTGCTCCTGGCTGAAGCCAATGTCCCCTATAACCTTCTTCTCGATATGGATGATATCAACCCGGAATTCCCCCATACCGATGTCGTACTGGTCATAGGAGCCAACGATGTCATCAATCCTGCGGCTCGAAATGATCAAAGCAGCCCCATCTATGGCATGCCGATTCTGGATGCAGACAAGGCACGTCAGGTGATCATTATCAAACGAAGCCTTAATGTGGGATTTGCAGGTATCGACAATCCCCTGTTTTATGAGAGCAATACCAGCATGTTCTTTGGAAGTGCAAGGGATAAAGTCCAGGAACTGGTTTCGGAAATCAAAAAGCTCTAAATTTTTCGAGAATTAAAAAAACCCTGTCCGAATCGGACAGGGTTTTTTTTCGACTGCTATTCATCAATCATCTCTTTATTATTCAGATATCTTTTTTATAATCTCGTCCACATCCAGAACCGTATTGGCAAAAAGTGCTTTTTTGTCTGATCCTTGCCCTATTGCGAGAGAATTCACATCCAACGATTGCCATGGTGATTCATAGCTTTCATAGACCGTTATGCGAGGTGCAGCCCACATCATTGCACATTGCAGACCGCCAATGCGAGCCAGCCCGGGCATAAAGACTTGCATCAAATCAGAGACAGAACCCGGCAGCGCAAGATCACGACAAATCGATCGCATTTCGGGTTGCTGGGTGCTTGCGAGTATCAGCCATGAACTCGCCTGCCGATCGAGGCCCACCCACAGGGATTTGTCTGTAACCATGCCATCAATAGTCAAAATATCCTGAATGCGTAACTGGGTATCGCTCTTGTTATAGGTCTCAAAATGACGCGCATCCAAAAGGGTAGAATCTTCTTTTTGAGGGACTGTATGCTCACCCACGCGAAATGGATCAAAACAAATAACGTTATAACCTTTTTGCATCAGATCTTTTATCCACGCTCCATAACCTGAAATTATTTCTTGCTTGCCCAGTGAATGTACCAGAATAACCGTGCCCAGGGTTTTCTCAGGCGTATACCAGATCACGGGAATCCAGTCGTTTATCTTGGCCCGACTAACGACTCCTGCAGTACAGGTTCCATTGGGGATTTTTGTCCTTTTGACTTTTCTAAATACGATCTCTGGTTTTGCAGTAACTTGTAACACATGATCCATGGCAGGCTGATAGAGCATTTTGAATGCCTGCAAATCCTCATGAGAGCCAGGCCAGTTCCCTTGCAATTGCTTTTGAAACGTATGTCTCATGATTTTTTTCAAGTGTGTTTCATTCATCTCAGCAGGCGGAGAAAAATCATCAGCAAAAACCAGCAAGCTGTCTTTTGCAGGCACTTTAAAGGGGATTTCTTTAACAATGGCTGTATCTTTTCGGCCCTTGAACCATCGTTCGAACCATGTATATACTGCCTGCCTGCTATCCATATTGTAATTGTGGGGATAGTCAAATTGCTTCCAGTCGACGCGTTCCGGGTGATCATATAATGCATATATAGATTTCATCATGGGATACTCGACCATCGGCGTATTGACTGTCCAGTCCTGTGTAGTGGAAACCATCAAAAGGGGACGAGGAGCGGCGAGGGCTCCAATTTCCACATTAAACGTTTCGGTACGCAATCCCGGCGCATTTTCACACAAGCATCCACCCTGAAAGTGAGCGGAAATCATATTGACGGGCGCCGACACTTTGACTCTTTTATCCACCGCCGTGAGCATAAATGTCTGGGTGCCCCCGCCGGAAGCTCCGGTACACCCTATTCGAGTCGTATCGACAACATCAAGCGTATAAAGAAAATCCACGGATCGTATACTGTTCCAGAGCTGCAATCCCATAAGGTTGATGCCCCAAAGCTGGTCGAGGCGGGAATCGGCAAACCGGTGTGAGACCTGTTTACTGTCAGCATATCCTACCATATCATAGGAAAACACGACATATCCCCGGAGTGCAAAATTGATGGCACGACCCGGGATTGAATTGGTTTCCGAGTCATACAAACGACTATCCCAGTGCCCATGCGGCGACAAGATAGCAGGGAAAGGGCCTTTTCCTTTAGGAACATAAAGATTGCCTGTTACATAAAACCCCGGCCAACTGTCAAAATATACCTTGTGTACAGTAAATTCTTTTCGCTCAAGAGGATCAAAGACCCGGGCATTGAGCGGAAAACGAGGCAATTCGGGATAGAGCCCCGTCATTACCCGGATACGAGTCTGAAGCTCTTTTGCCCGCTGTTCCCATTCGTCGAGATTCTTGACCTCTGGCAGAGTATAATCCATACCCCGATATTTGCGAATATTTTTAAACCGCTGATCCTGGAGCGGCTCTTGATCGGTAAAGACTTTGTTTTCATAGACGATCCGATCACCCGCTTGAGCATGCATCACCATGATCAAAACTAAAAAAGCCAAAAATTTTCTCATCATCACTCCTATACAAAAACAAGCCACAAGATGCTTATGAGCATAATCCCTGTTAGCCCTTGTAAAAAGGTGCCCATTGTGTGGGACTTTAAAGCAGTTGCCGTATCCATGTTGGAAAATTGTGCCACCACCCAAAAATAGCTGTCATTGGCATGTGAAACGGTCATGGCTCCGGCTCCAATTGCCAGCACTGTTAAAGCACGTGCTTCCGCACCGGTTAACCCCAGGGTAGGCAACAGGGGTAACATCAAAGCGGCAGTGGTGATAATAGAAACCGTCGAAGAGCCTTGTGCAGTCTTGAAAAATGCAGCGACAATAAAAGGCAGAATGATTCCCATCGACCACCCTGAAAAGGCATTCCCCAAGAGATCGCCAATCTGTATCTCCCGCAAAATCGTACCGAACGCTCCTCCTGCCCCGGTGATGAGTATGATACACCCTGCCTGCGCCAGTCCGGATTGCATCCACTCTGCGTGGGATGCACCGGACTTTTTCAATGTCATCGCCAATATAACACCGATAATCAGCGCAATGACAGGATGACCCAAAAACACGAGAATTGTATTGCTCTCTTGCTGAGAGCTCAGGGAGCCCATTGCAATAAGGATAATCGGCACCAAGAGAGGTAAAAGTGACCGTGCAAAGCCTGGCCGGGTCTTGGCTGTATCTTTGGGTTCATCGAACAATGCGGGGCGCGTGATAAGACGCTTGCCAACCCACTCTGCCCAGAGCCAACCGGCCAGGCTTGACGGAATTGCCACCAGCAATCCAAAAATAATCACCAACCCCACATCAGCCCCAAGAGTAGCAGCAGCAGCCAAAGGGCCAGGTGTGGGAGGAACAAAGACATGAGTCGCATATAAACCTGTCGAGAGAGCTACCGCGAGAACAGTCATTGAAACGCCTGTTTTACGGCTAATGGCACGGTTCAGGGTGGAGAGTATCACGAATCCACTATCGCAGAAAACAGGGATAGAAACAATAAATCCGGTGATATTCATGGCCAAACCGGATCGCTTATTGCCTATGCGTCTGATGAGGGTTTCAGCCATTCGCTGAGCGCCTCCGCTTTTTTCCAAATACGCACCGATAATAGTGCCAAGAGCGATAACGATACCAATGCTTTGTAGTGTATTGCCAAAACCTGCTGTAAGCGTTTTGAGAATTTGAGTGGATTCCAGGCCGCCCACCGCCCCCATAATCAGACCGGCAATAAGAAGAGATAAAAACGGACTAATTTTCAACCGGGTAGACGTCAGCACGATAAAGGCAATCACGAGAAGCAGGGCTGCAAGAACCATAGAGCCTCCAAATTCAAAAATGCCTGAATATGATTAAACTATACTCTAATTTTTTATAACCAGATACT
>CAYNUX010000221.1:0-6785 GCA_964400115.1 uncultured Cytophagia bacterium | reverse complement strand
CGGGCGACAATGTTAAAGTCGATGTGTCATTGATTACTGACATTGCAATGGAAGAGGGATTGCGGTTTGCAATTCGTGAAGGTGGCCGCACAGTGGGTGCGGGCGTAGTGACAAAGATCATCGAATAATTTTGGTTGAACCATGAGAGAACTTGTCATATTGGAATGTACCGATTGTAAGCGTCGCAATTACAGTACGGATAAAAATCGACGCAAGCACAGCGGTCGTATAGAACATAAGAAATATTGTAAATGGTGTGACAAACGCACTGTTCACAAAGAAACTCGTTAAGAGTTGCTAGGCCCATAGCACAATTGGCTAGTGCGCCGGACTCCAAATCCGGAGGTTGGGGGTTCAAGTCCTCCTGGGCCTGCTCTTTTAAGTCGGTTGTTGTCTAATCAACACCGGAATTTACACATTTAAAGCAGTCGAACGGTATGTTACAGAAAGCGACCAAGTTTCTAGGCGATGTCCGCACAGAGATGAGCAAAGTCAGTTGGCCAAGCTGGCCACAATTAAAGGGACAAACGATTATCGTGATCGTCGTTGCTATTATTTTTGCCGTTTATATTTTTGTGATCGATCACATTTTGTCGCGACTGTTAGGTCTCATCTATTAAACACTTAGGATCGGGTTAGTGGGAGAAAACGATTTAAAATGGTTTGCATTACATGTCTTGTCCGGGCATGAGAACAAGGTTAAAGCTTATCTCGAAAACGAGATCAAGCATAATAATCTCGAAGAGAAAATCGACGAGATCCTTGTGCCTTCGGAACAGATTACCGAGATGAAAGAAGGTAAAAAACGCACTCGGACAAAAATCATGTTTCCCGGATACATGCTTATCCATATGATCTATGATAAAGAGACCCGCCACCTGATCCAAAATACTCCCGGTGTGACCAGCTTTGTAGGGCGCAAGGCCGAGCCCGTGCCTTTAAAACCCGAGGAAGCTGAACGAATCATCGGTAAAAGCAAGGCTTCCGAACGCGAACGTTCACACATCCCATTCTCGATCGGTGACCCGATCAAGGTGACGGATGGACCTTTTACTGATTTTACCGGGTTTGTAGAAGAAATCAATGAAGAAAAAAATAAAGTCAAAGTGATGGTCAGTATTTTTGGCCGATCGACACCTGTCGAACTCGACTTTTTGCAAATTGAATTGGAACAATAGGTCTGACGCGCTATGGCTAAAAAAGTTACAGGCACAATCAAATTGCAGATCCCTGCTGGCTCTGCCAACCCATCACCGCCAGTTGGTCCTGCACTCGGTCAGCATGGCGTAAACATTATGGAATTCTGCAAGGCATTTAATGCCAAAACTCAGGATAAACAAGGGCTGATTATTCCGGTTATCATCACGGTGTATCAGGACCGTTCTTTTACTTTCATAACCAAGACACCCCCTGCTGCGGTATTGTTAAAAAAAGCCATCGGGCTGGATAAAGGCTCTGGAGAACCCAATCGCAACAAAGTCGGTAAGGTTACCCGCGATCAGGTTCGTGAAATTGCCGAAGCCAAAATGGAAGATCTCAATGCCAATGATGTTGAAGCAGCGATGAGGATGGTCGAAGGCACAGCCCGGAGTATGGGCCTAGTTGTTGAAGGATAACCCCGAGTTGTCAAAGGAGCGATTTAAACGTCATGAAACGCAGTAAAAGATATAAAAATGCCGCCAGTAAAATCGACCGCACACAATCGTACAGTATCCAAGAAGGTATCGAAACTGTGCGCGAAACCGCCACGGCGAGTTTTGACGAATCCATCGAAATTGCGGTTCGTTTGGGTGTCGATCCCAGAAAAGCTGATCAAATGGTACGTGGAACCGTTATTCTTCCTCATGGAACGGGTAAAGTTGTTCGTGTATTGGTCCTTGCCAATGATGCAAAGCTAGACGAGGCTAAAAATGCCGGTGCAGATTATGCAGGGAATACCGATGTGATCGAAAAAATTCAGGAAGGCTGGATCGATTACGATGTCGTGATTGCCACTCCTGATATGATGGGTCAGGTCGGAAAACTGGGCCGTTTTCTCGGTCCCCGAGGCCTTATGCCAAACGCCAAAAGCGGTACCGTGACCATGGATATCGAACAAGCTGTCAAAGAAGCCAAAGCCGGAAAAATTTCTTTTCGCGTCGATCGTTATGGAATCGTTCATGTTGCCGTCGGAAAGAAATCATTTGAGCCAACACAGTTGCGGGAAAACATTACGATTTTTATGGATACCATAAATCGATTGAGACCTGTATCTGCCAAAGGTGTTTATATCAAGAGTATTGCTCTGTCCGGTACAATGGGGCCCGGCGTTAAAATTGACAAGACGTCGGTATCAAAGCCGGGTATTTAAAGAAAAGAGTTAAGGAATACGATCATGCCACAACCGGAAAAGGAACTCAAGGTCGGTGAACTGAATGCCAGTCTTCAGGATGCCAAAGGAGTCTTTTTGACCGACTTTACTGGATTGACAGTAGAGGAGATAACTCGTCTTCGACGTGAATTCCGCAAGGTCGATGTCGAATATATCGTGGTCAAAAATACGCTTGCCAGACGTTCTGCAAAGAATGTAGGATTGGAGAAAATAATTCCGTACCTGACCGGGCCAACGGGATTGGCAATCTCCAAGCAGGATCCCATTGCCCCGGTGCGAGTGATTTATGATTTTAAAAAAGGTAAAGAAAAACCCGCAATCAAGAGTGCCTTTATTGAAGGGCAAATGCTTGATCAGGCCGCGGCTGAGGAAATGCGGAATATCCCGCCTCGGGATGTATTGTTGGGACAGGTGGTGTCGGGTGTCGCTGCTCCGTTAAGTGGGTTGGTTGGAACTCTTAATTCGCTTTTGACCAATCTGGCAAATGTGCTCGATGCAATCAAAGAAAAGAAAAACAGTTAAACAGATATAACCAGTTTTGTAACTCTAACGGGAGGTTGAGATGCCCGAAGAAGTCGCAGCCGAAAAAGCGGCTAAAGTTACGGATCCCAAAGTAGAAGAGATCCTTAAAAGTATAGAAGAGATGACTGTACTTCAGTTATCTGAACTCATCAAAGCTCTGGAAGATCGCTTTGGTGTAACAGCTGCGGCACCGGTCGCCATGGCTGCTGCGCCTGGCGCTGCTGCTCCTGACGCAGAGGTTGAAGAGCAAACAGAATTTGATGTGGTTCTGAAATCTGCCGGTGCCCAAAAGATTCAGGTCATCAAGGTCGTTCGTCAGATCCTTGGTCTGGGTCTGAAAGAGGCTAAAGATCTTGTCGATGGCGCGCCTAACGCCGTCAAAGAAAGTGCTTCTAAAGAAGAAGCTGAAGATCTGAAATCAAAGCTCGAAGAAGCCGGTGCCGAAGTAGAAGTCAAATAATCTCTTCACCATAATTCGAAAAACAAAACCGGGCTCTGTGAGCTCGGTTTTTTTCAGCCAATTCGGTAATATGGAAGGGGAGATACTCTTGTCAGTTACCATGACATCAACAAGAAAATCTTTTGCAAAAATTCAATCACCAGCCGAACTTCCAGATCTGCTCGATATTCAGTTACGCTCCTTTAAGGAATTTCTTCAACATGACATAGACCCCACCGAGAGAACTCCGCTGGGACTACAAGGCGTGTTTGAAGGCGTATTTCCGATTATCGACAGTCGAGAGAATTTTCGGCTCGATTTTATTGAATATTACATCGATCCGCCTAAATATTCTGTCGAAGAGTGTCAGGAACGCGGCACAACCTTTTCAGTCGCACTAAAGGCCAAGCTGCGCTTGTCAATCAAAGACGAACAAGATACCAATGATCCACTGTCTGGGTCCATCGAACAGATTGTCTATCTGGGTAATTTACCCTTTATGACCGATCGCGGGACCTTTATTATCAATGGCGCCGAACGCATTATTGTCAGCCAGTTACACCGATCTCCGGGTGTGTTTTTCGACGAACTGCAACATCCTAATGGTACACAGATCTATTCTGCCCGGATCATTCCGTTGCGTGGGTCGTGGCTCGAATTTGCAACTGATATAAACGATGTAATGCACGTTTATATCGATCGTCGTAAAAAATTCCTGGTCACGAGCCTATTGCGCGCTATCGGGTTTTCCACGGATCATGAGATCCTGGATTCATTGGGCCTGATGCACGATATCGACATTACTTCAGTTCAGGACGATGAATTGTTGGGTAACCGCATCGCCGAAGATGTGATCAATCATGATACCGGCGAAGTGGTTGTCGACAAGTATTTTGACCTCACTGAAGAAATGGTACGCGCGATTCGGGAATTGGGCGTTGAGCGAATTAAAATTCTTAAAGTCGACCGAATCTACGGTCCCGAAGTGATCAGTAATACCTTGCTGAAAGACCCAACTCATAGCCAGGCAGACGCGCTGGAGCTGATCTATCAGCAATTGCGTTCTGGCGATCCGCCGGATATGGAAACAGCTCGTCTTTTGATCGAGCGACTGTTTTTTAATCCCAAACGTTATGACCTGGGTGAGGTCGGGCGGCATCGTTTGAACAAGAAATTGAATAACGATATCGATATCAAAAATACAGCCCTGACACGTGAAGATATTGTTGGAATTATTTCTTATTTGCTCGATTTGCGATTGGGCAAAAAGAATCCTGACGATATCGATCATCTGGGTAATCGCCGCGTTCGTACGGTAGGTGAGCAGCTCGGCGCCCAAATGAGCGTCGGCTTGGCGCGTATGGCTCGAACGATCAAAGAGCGTATGAACCTGCGGGAAAGTGAAAATCCGACACCGCAGGATCTGGTCAATGCAAGAACCATACTTTCTGTGATCAATACCTTTTTTGGAACCAGCCAGCTGTCACAGTTTATGGATCAAACCAATCCTCTTGCAGAATTGACCCATAAACGCCGGTTGTCGGCTCTTGGACCTGGCGGATTGACACGGGAACGTGCCGGTTTCGAAGTACGAGATGTTCATTATACACATTACGGACGCCTTTGTCCTATCGAAACCCCTGAAGGACCCAATATCGGTCTGATTTCCTCTTTGACCACGTTTGCTCGTATCAATGACTTTGGTTTCATTGAAACACCATATCGTGTGGTGGAAGAGGGGGCGGTAACTGCAGAAATTCGCTATCTCGCTGCCGATGATGAAGAAGAAAAGATCGTGGCGCAGGCAAACGAACCTCTGATTGATGATAGTAAATTTCGTGACGAACGAGTGACAGCCCGGTTGCGCGGAGAGTTTCCACTCGTTGCACCTGAAAAAGTGCACTTTATGGATGTTTCACCTAACCAGATTGTGTCTGCGGCTGCCGCATTGATTCCCTTCCTGGAACACGATGATGCAAACCGTGCTCTTATGGGATCCAATATGCAGCGTCAGGCCGTGCCATTGGTTGCACCGGAAGCGCCTTTTGTAGGAACAGGAATGGAAGCCAAGGTTGCACGAGATTCCCGGGCCGTGATCGTTTCGCCCGTCAGCGGTGTGGTGGAAAAAGTCGATTCGAATACTCTGGTTATTCGCAAAGAACCAATGGGTAAAGGTGAAAAGCAAGATATAGCCGAACTGCTTAATTTTGCAGATTCTGAAACCGTGACTTTTAAGCTGACAAAATTTCGACGTACCAACCAGGACACTTCGGTCAATCAAAAACCTATCATCAATGTCGGTGATCGTGTGACCAAAGGACAGGTTGTCGCTGATGGTCCCGCGACTGACAACGGCGAGCTCGCTTTGGGTAGAAATGTGCTGGTCGCTTTTATGCCCTGGCGAGGGTATAATTTTGAAGATGCTATTGTGATCTCTGAACGCATGGTTCGGGATGATGTTTTTACATCCGTACACATTGAGGAATTCGAACTGCAAGTTCGTGATACCAAAAGAGGCGAAGAAGAGCTGACACGTGAAATACCCAATGTCAGCGAAGAAGCGACCAAAGATCTGGATGCTAATGGTATCATCCGTGTGGGTGCCGAAGTCAATGCCGGTGATATCCTCGTTGGAAAGGTCACCCCAAAAGGGGAAACCGATCCGACACCCGAAGAAAAATTGCTCAAGGCCATTTTCGGGGAAAAAGCCGGTGATGTCAAGGATGCTTCTCTCAAGGCACCTCCCGGACTCAAAGGCATCGTGATCGACACTAAACTCTTTTCACGTAAAAAGAAAGATGCAGCTACCAAAAAGCGCGATAAAAAGCTACTCGATAATCTCGATAAATGGTTTGCATCAGAAAAATCCCGTGTTAAAAATCTTTTTGCTGAAAAGCTGAAATACGTGTTAAATGATCAAACCGTTAATGAACTCCGTAATATCGAAACCGGGAAGGTGATCCTTCGCACCAACACCTCACTGAACCCGGATAATCTGGAAAAGATCGAATTTGATACGGTTGACTATAGTCACGATTTGGTCAAAGACGAAGCAACATCCAAACTTGTGAAACGAATCCTTTCGCGCTATAAAAAGAAACTGTCTGATCTTGACGAAGAATATGAATTACAAAAATTTAAAATAACCGTAGGCGATGAACTCCCCCCTGGCATCGTACAGTTGGCCAAAGTCTATGTTGCTAAAAAGCGAAAGCTGATGGTAGGTGACAAGATGGCCGGGCGTCACGGTAACAAGGGTGTGGTCGCCAAAATAGTACCTATGGAAGATATGCCCTACATGCCCGATGGAACGCCGGTAGATATTGTACTCAATCCGCTGGGTGTGCCTTCCCGTATGAATTTAGGCCAGATTCTGGAAACCAATCTCGGTTGGGCTGCCAAACAACTCGGCTTTACTTATGCAACCCCGGTTTTCGATGGCGCCTCATTACA
>CAYNUX010000220.1:0-6807 GCA_964400115.1 uncultured Cytophagia bacterium | reverse complement strand
TGACTATGTTGATATCTCTCAAATCAACCAGGATTCAAAAGGGGCAAGAGGGCTGGCGCACTGGGACTATTTGATGTTCTTGCGACAAAAAATTGCATCATTTGGACCCATTCCGATGAATAATGTGAAAATTTATGGTGCAACGGATGGAAACAAGAATTATTCTGCAGGATCAGAAACAGAAGCGATTGACCGGTTTTGGCGAAATATTTTTGGTGGGTGTGCAGCTGCCCGTTTTCACCGTCCCTCCTCGCCAGAACGACCATGGGGATCGGGTTTGAACGAGCGTGTACAGACCAATCTCAAGGCTTTGAATATGTTACTGGAGGAATTTGACGTTTTTGCATCAACCCCCCATAATGACCTTTTATCGCCCCGCGTTTCTGTGCCATTTATGATGGAAGCTTATTCTTGTGCGAATATCGGGCATCAGTATGCGATTTATTTTCCGCAGGGGCGTTATAAAATTGATCTGGATCCATGGGTGTTTGCTGACAAGTTGAAACTGCAATGGCTCGATATCAATGATCTACAGTGGTCCGAGCCGCAAGTCGTTGAGGTTCAATGGGACGGAAGCAAACACGATTGGGGATTTCGTGGATTAATAACACTCGAAACGCCATCGAACAGACAATGTATAGCCCTGTTGGAAATCATTGAATAAAAAAAAGGGAGTCCCTCACCATGAAAAAGCTCAAGATGTTGTTCGTCGTGGCCTTGACTTGCACCGTAATCTTTTGTGCCGATCAAACCCAAAGCGCGTCTGAAAAACCCCGTGTCATCGTCACCAGCGATGGTGAGATCGATGACGAGTGTTCCATGGTGCGGTTTCTGCTTTATGCCAATGAATGGGATATCGAGGGGATTGTCACGTCGAGTTCGCAGTATCACTGGCAAGGACATCGATGGGCCGGGGATGACTGGATCGAGCCGTATCTCGATGCCTATGCAAAAGTTTACCCAAACCTGGTGAAACATGATCCGGCTTATCCGACACCCGAAATCCTGCGGGAGCGGACGGCGCTCGGCAATGTAAAGTCCGAAGGAGAGATGAATGAGATAACCGCCGGTTCTCAGCTGATCGTAAAAGTGCTTTTGGACGAGAGCGATGACCGGCCGGTTTGGCTGCAGGCCTGGGGCGGTCCGAATACCATTGCCCGCGCGTTAAAGACGATCGAGGAAGAGCATCCGGAAAAGATGGCCGGGGTGGCGAAAAAGATCCGGTTGTTCCTGATCTGGGAACAGGATTCGACTTATCAGGCTTATATCCGGCCACACTGGGGGAAATATGATATCCTCACGATTATTTCAGATCAGTTTGAAGCTATTGCCTATCGCTGGAAAAGAATTCAGCCTGAGGAAATGAAACCCTATTTCACCGGCACATGGATGAAGGAACACATCCTGCAAAACCATGGACCATTATGTTCCCTTTACAAA
This sequence comes from uncultured Cytophagia bacterium, assembly GCA_964400115.1. Classification (GTDB taxonomy): domain Bacteria; phylum Zhuqueibacterota; class Zhuqueibacteria; order Residuimicrobiales; family Oceaniaggregativiventaceae; genus Oceaniaggregativivens. The sequence goes on along the minus strand of CAYNUX010000220.1, from coordinate 5,367 downwards.
GCCCATACAGGGGATAGGGAGGATTTTGATGACGGAGATTTCCGCTCGGAAGGGGATTCGCCAGCATTTTTGCATACCATCGTGACCGGCCTGCGCAATATGGAATCCCCGGATTGGGGAGGCTGGGGCGGCCGTTATGTGCACGTGCGTGAAAATACCTGGTTGGATCCTGTCCCGGTCGACGATTATGAATATCCAGATGGGCGCTGGTATTCAAGTACAGCCTGGGGAAGAAACCGAACAAAAGAAGGATCCACATCAGCGACAGACCAGGCATTCAGGGAATATTTTAAACCCATGTGGCGATGGTCTGATGCCTTGCAAAATGACTGGGCCGCGCGTGCTGACTGGTGTGTGAAATCGGTCGAGGAGGCCAATCATCCGCCAGTGGTTGTGCTGGACCATTCAGCAGACCTCAAGGCCGCACCCGGGGAATCTGTACAGCTAAGTGCAGAGGGAACGAGCGATCCGGATAAAGACCGGCTTTCCTATCGATGGTGGCAGTATACTGAAGCGGATAGCTATAACGGCACTATTGAAATCCGGGATGCAGGAAATCAAAAAGCCGGGTTTACCGTGCCCAATGGTGCAGGCAAAGGAGAGACCCTCCATATCGTGTGCGAGGTGACTGATAGCGGAGCCCCGCCATTGACACGATATCAGCGGGTGGTCGTCACTGTAGAATAACATTTTGAAAAATCTAATTATTACTCTCTTATTCGATCTTTTTGTTTAGAAGCATGCCTGTTTTTGCCCCCAAAAACGGGCATGCTTATTTTTTTTAGGATAATAATATCAGTAACTTATATTCCCTGAAGATTTCCGGTTTTCCCATAACCCTAAAAGAAACAATAAATCTTTGAGGCCCGACCCCGGTATTGTGCCTTAAATATTTAGGTGAATCCAAAACTTTTTTGAATAGTTAATCATTGCCGTTTCGCTTTTTTTCCGTATAATACTCTGATCGCTTCTGCAATATTGTCTTTTAGAATGGCTGTAGCAAAGAGAACAAGAGGAACAAAGAATGTTGATGCGTCTTTTCTTTATCATTATTGCCATATATCCAAGTCTTTGGGCACAGGATTCCCTGCAGCATTCGCTTTTTCTAGATTCGACAAGCCTCGCGATTCGCTGGCATGCTTTCGCATCAGAGTTTCCCGTTCATCCGGAAATGGCGAATTCCGATCGAGCCGGAAAAGCACAGACTATTCTCGTTCAGGTTGTGGTGGGTGAAGGCATTGCGCTAATTACTGCTCTGGGAGGTTTTTATCTCGGTGGTGCTTTGGAGATCTCTTTGACCAACAAAGGTGGAGAAGGTCCCTTTCCAGCCGGTGCTGCATACGGAGCTCTCACCGGCTATATTGTGGGAGCGGGTCTTTGGCCTTATTTTATTGGCAAACACAATGGTTATGAAGGATCTTTTTTCCAAACCATGTTGGGCAGCCTGGTAGGGTCGGGTCTGGCATACCTTATCGCTCGTGAAACCGACCGGGGCTGGCCAGTCTTTGTTCTTCCGACTCTGTTCGCTACGGCAGCGTTTCATAATTAGGCGCCCCGGAAAACTCTTGCTTGAGAAACTGCCCGGTATAGGATCGCTCCACCTCTGCGATGGCTTTGGGCGTTCCCTGGGCAATGACCTCGCCACCACGCTCGCCGCCTTCCGGACCCAGGTCAATGACATAGTCCGCAGTCTTTATGACGTCCATATGATGCTCGATGACGATCACCGTATTGCCGCGATCAACCAGCCGGTTGAGTACCATGAGCAGCATTTCGATGTCCTTGAAATGCAGGCCAGTAGTGGGCTCGTCCAGGATATAGAGGGTTTGGCCGGTAGAGGTCTTGGACAATTCCGTGGCCAGCTTGACCCGTTGCGCCTCCCCTCCCGAAAGGGTGGTGGCCTGTTGACCCAGGCGGATATAACCGAGCCCCACATCGGCCAGAGTCTTTAGCTTGCGCTGAATCGGCGGGATGGAGCTGAAAAATTGCAAGGCCTGTGAGACAGTCATGCCGAGAATGTCGGCGATAGATTTGCCCTTGTATTTGATTTCCAGGGTCTCCCGGTTGTATCGCTTGCCTTTGCAGACCTGGCAGGTGACATAGACATCGGGCAGGAAATGCATTTCGATTTTGATAATACCGTCGCCCTGGCAAGCCTCACATCGACCGCCTTTGACATTAAAACTAAAACGTCCCGGTTTATAGCCACGGATCTTGGCTTCCGGCAGCTGCGAAAACAAGTCACGGATATGCGTAAAGAGTCCGGTATAGGTCGCCGGATTGGAGCGCGGCGTACGGCCGATGGGGGACTGGTCGATGTCGATGACTTTGTCGACGTGTTCGAGTCCGTCGATTTTTTTATAGAGAAGAGGATTTTCTTTGCTTCTGTAAAAATGTTTAGAAAGAATGGGATACAGCGTTTCGTTGATCAGAGTGCTCTTGCCGCTTCCAGAGACACCGGTCACACAGATAAGCATCCCCAATGGAAATGTGACATCGATATCTTTGAGATTATTGCCCTGCGCACCACATACGCAGATCGAATGACCATTGCCCTGGCGGCGCTCGTCTGAATAGGGGATAAAGGCCAGGCCGGACAAGTAAGCACCGGTGATAGATTCTTTGACTCGAGCCACCTCTTGAGGCAAACCCTGAGCCACCACATAGCCTCCGTGCTCACCAGCGCCGGGACCCAGGTCCACGAGGTAATCGGCGCGGTTAATGGTGTCGCGGTCGTGTTCCACGACGATAACGGTATTTCCAAGGTCGCGTAATCGCACCAGGGTATTGATCAGGCGCTGGTTGTCCCGCTGATGCAAGCCTATAGAAGGTTCGTCGAGAATATAAAGCACTCCTACCAACTGTGAGCCGATCTGTGTGGCTAACCGAATGCGCTGAGACTCTCCGCCTGAGAGTGATTGAGCCGCACGATCGAGGGTGAGATAATCCAAACCTACATTGACCAGAAATCCCAGCCGGTCGTGAATCTCTTTGAAAATTTGATGAGCGATCTGCCGTTCCCGATCGCTGAATTTGACGCTGCCAAACCAATCCAGAGTTTTATTGATAGAGAGTGTGACAATATCGTGTATCGAGCGGCCTTGAATTTTCACTGACCGGGCAGCTGGTTTTAGCCGGCTGCCGCCGCAGTCGTGGCAGGGCACCAGGTTCATGAATCCTTCGATCCAGGTGCGAATATTGGCAGAATCGGTCTGATGGTACCGTCGTTTCAGATTGTGGATGATTCCTTCCCACTTTTTTCGAAACACGCCTTCGTGCCTGCCGCTTTTTGAGCTATAGTTAAAAGACAATTCAAAATCAGTGCCATGCAATAGTGCCTTTTGGCATTCCTTGCCGAGCTCGGAAAACGTTTCTTTCGTCGAGTGGCCATAATGATCCAGCACTCCTTTGACGATGGCCATATACCAGCCGTCTTTTAATTCTCCCCAGGGTAGAATCGCTCCTTTATCCAGAGGGATATCCGGATCCGGAATTATCAGTTCCGGCGTGACCTCCATTTTTGTGCCCAGGCCGTTGCAAGCCGGACAAGCGCCATAGGGTGAATTGAACGAAAACATCCGGGGTTCCAGCTCTTCATAGGAAATTCCGCAATCGATACAGGCATAGTTTTCACTGAACATTAGCTCTTCGCTGTCGATGACATCGACAAGCACGATTCCGGATGAGAATTTCAAGGCCGTTTCAATCGAATCGGTCAGCCGGGACAGGATTTTTTCCTGTACCACCAGCCGATCGACCACGATCTCGATATTGTGCTTTTTGTTTTTGTCCAGTTTTATCTCTTGATCCAGATCGAAAATCTTGCCATCTATTCGGGCACGAACATAACCATCCCTTCGTGCTTCTTCGAAAACATCCTTGTATTCGCCCTTGCGGCCACGAACAATGGGGGCCAGAATCTGGATCCTGGTTTTTTCAGGCAATCGCATGATATGATCGACGATTTGCTGGACGGTCTGGCGTTGTACTTTTTTCCCACAGTTATAACAATAAGGAATTCCGATGCGGCTAAAAAGCAATCGCAAATAGTCATAAATTTCAGTGATGGTTCCTACTGTGGATCGGGGATTACGGCTGCTGGATTTTTGTTCGATCGATATCGCAGGCGACAGACCTTCGATATAATCCACGTCCGGTTTTTCCATGAGGCCCAGGAATTGCCGGGCATAGGCAGACAGGGATTCGACATAGCGGCGCTGTCCTTCGGCATAGATCGTATCAAAAGCCAGGGAAGATTTTCCCGATCCCGACAAACCCGTTATCACCACTAACTGATTACGCGGAATTTCGAGATTGATATTTTTTAAATTATGTTCACGCGCACCGGTGATGACAATAGAATCTTTTTCAGTCATTCGTTTTTAATCCTGCAAAATAGTTCATACGAGAAGCAATGATTCGTTTGATGTGCATCATTCAACAACAAGACACAAAAAAAGTTCAATCCTGAAATATACAAAATATTTTCAAAGTCTGCTTGATTTTATAGAGAAAAAGCACTAGTTTTAACTCTTTGAATATCATTCAACGAGGAGAAAAAAGATGGCTAGATGGATTGGGATTTTTTTATGTACGGTATCTTTTGCTTTTGCACAAGGTGATCTCCAGGAGCTTCTGCAGCAGGGCGATGCTGCATTTGAACAGCATGATAACCAAAACGCATTAGAGTTTTACAAACAAGTCATTGCACAGGATAGCTCCAATTGTGAGGCACTTTGGAAAGCGGCCCGCAGCCATGTCAATCTGGGCGAGTTCGCTGAAAAAGATGAGCAGGAACCTCATTACGAAACCGCTGAAGAATTAGCGAGAAGAGCCGCCTTGCTCTGTCCTGATAATCCGGATGTCACCCTGACCATGGCCATATCCGTAGGACGTTTGGCTCTCATGCGCGGCGGAAAAACCAAGGTCAGTTTGTCCAAAGAGGTCAAGGAATATGCGGAAAAAACATTGGAACTGGATCCTCAAAATGACATTGCGCATCATATTCTGGCCAGATGGCATCGTGAAGTGGATGATCTCTCTGGATTGCTAAAAATGTTTGCCAAGGTCTTGTATGGTGGATTGCCCCCTGCCAGCAAAGAAAAGGCGTTTGAGCACTTTGAAACTGCCATTCAGCTGAATCCTGATTACATCAATCATCATCTGGAAATGGGGATCACTTATGAGAGTGAAGACGAGTGGCAAAAGGCCAAGGATGAATATGATAAAGTCATGTCTTTGCCCGTTCAGGAACCCAGAGATGAAAAACTCAAAACAATCGCCGAGAAAAGACTTGAAAAGGTAAATGACAAGCTCGACAGATCGGAAGAGCACACGTCTGAACTCCAGTCACGTGAAACGATATCG
>CAYNUX010000219.1:0-6829 GCA_964400115.1 uncultured Cytophagia bacterium | reverse complement strand
TTCAGTGGTGTAAAACTTTAGGGCAAAACCACGCGGATCACGCCAGGTGTCGGGACTCCCCCGCTCCCCCGCTACTGTGGAGAACCGGATCAAGGTGTCGGTTTTGGTTTTCGGTTGAAACACCGCCGCCTTTGTATAAGCGCTGACATCCTGAGTGACTTTAAAATAGCCGAACGCACCCGAGCCCTTGGCATGGGGCTGACGCTCCGGAATGCGTTCCCGGTTGAAATTGGCCATCTGTTCGATGAGATAGTGGTCTTGCAAAAGAATGGGACCGTCAGGTCCCACGGTCAATGAATATTCATCACTGGAGACAGGAATTCCGGCATCGGTCGTGGTAGATTTGGATTTATCTTTTTTCATAAAATTTCCTCCTTTGCATATGGTACAGGATTCAAATGACAAACACTTGCAGCTCGCAGCCAAGCGATTCAAATTCTCCATGTACTGGCCATGGAAAAATATTTCCCTATTCAGGGTAACGATCACAAGACCCCATATCCATCCCGACAGGAGGAAAAATTTGCTGATGCCTGATGTGCAGAGAAAACAACCAACAACATCATGTCGTGTATAGTGGAAGAAAGGAACAAACCGGTTTTCTGGATTTCAAGACTGGGGAGCGCTTGGCATGAGATATCCCGGATCCTTAGATAACGACCCTGATGGCCTCCCTCTTTTTCAATTCATCAAAAATGTTCAGTCGTTCGGTTTCGTCAACGACCATCACGGATACCTGAACCGAGATATATTTACCACCAGAGCTGGTATTCGATTTTTCGATGCTATGGGGCTTGCCTTTGACAACCGATAATGCCGCCTCTTTGAGCGACTGCTCATCCGTGCCTATTATTTTATAGGACCAATTACACGGATAATCGATATGTGGTTTTTTCATCACTCCTTTTTCCTCATACAGCATTCGTTTCCTCCTTGACGAACAGTGTGAGATGTTGCACCTTTTAGATATTATTGACTCTTTTTATATACCCTGACATAGTCGACGATAAACGTATCGGGCAAGGCTGCATTTTCCATGGCATCCATATTTGAAGGCAGTTCCATGCTCAGAATCAGATATTCCTCGATATGGGAAATCGCAGTGGATACCTCGTAATATTTATATCCATCCACAAAAAAGGCATATTTTTCCGGTGTCCATTCCAGGGCAAAGGTATGAAATCCCCCACTCACCCCCTCGACCTGGCTGAGCAGGCTGCCGATGGTTTTCTGGTTGGGCCCATACGCCCAGTGCAGATTATGGGAGACCATATCCTCACCAGATTTTTTAAAATATTCCATAATATCAATTTCCGTACCAAATATGGCAGGATCTTCTCCCTGAGCAATGCCTTTGGACTGAATCCAGAACGCCGACCAGTTGCCTGATGATTTTTGCAATCGTGCCCGGCACTCGAAATAGCCGTACCGTGTCATGAACCGGTCCTGGGTGCCGATCGCACCGGTCAGTATAGAGTCATCCTGTTCAAAAGCGATCAAATTCAAAAATCCATCTCTCAGCTCGACGGCGCGTGGAGAAATATAGCCCACACCGCGTGGCCCGATGCCCCGTACTACCCACTTGCCGGAATCGAGGGTGTCATGTTCAAATTCATCATGCCAATAGAGCTCATATCCCAGGCTCTCGGCCGTATAAAGCGTATCAGACATGGGCTGGAAGAGATTTTTCACCTTGTTGCTGTCAGTGGTGACAATAACCGGCAACCGCCACAAACCGCCGCTGTTTCCCCAGTCATTGACGCGCAGGGCGATGAGATTGTTCCCGCCGGGATTGACATGATCGCTGATTTCGGTAAACGTGGGCCGGCTGGCAACGCCGATATTCGCTTGTCCGAATACACTGGCCTTTTCACCATTGACATAGAGCTCATAGGCATCATTGACGCCTTCGAATTTCAGCCAGATCTCCTTGTCCTGCCAGGCATTCGGAATCTCGATGCGTTTGCGGTACCATGCAAATCCGTCCAGATCGCGATACCCCAGCTCTTCCCAACGCGTGCCGGCATCGATGATCGCCCAGTGTGAATCATCAAACTGTTCGCTATACCACTTTTCGCTCTTGCCCAAATTTTTCTCATCAGGCGCAAAATGCCAGTTCTTTTTCAAATCGATGGTCTCGGGAGTATCGATTCGTATGCAAGAGATGAGAAAAAGAAAAAGGGTCAAGACAATGAAAAAAATGATCCCCACGGCATGGGGGTTCAGGGGAAGCTTTTCTGATATCGAAAGATAAGAACCGGTCATACTAAATCCTCAATTCAAGATTATCATCATCATCTGTCAAAGCAATTCGTTAAAAATTACTTTCATTTGTTCAGCTCAAGATAACAATAATTTACGAGTTTTCAAAACCAGAGCATTGACCAAAGAGAATAACTATCTGTCCAAGATAATAGGTCGTGCAACTTTTTTTCTATAGCCAATGCTTTAATTATGGAACGTCTCCGGATCTGGCTTTTGCGTTTTCAGAGCGGTTTGGTTATCCTGTGGGGCGACCCGCGCTCATTGCAATGTTTGTTCGATCCCTTCTTCAAGCTTATATTTTTTTGGAATTTCCTACCAAAATTATTGTTTTGGCAATTTAAATTGATGAAACGATGAGCTTTGTGTATATACATATAATCTGATATCAACTTTAGTTCTTGTAAGATAAAATCGACATAGCCGAATTTTTGACGATATTCAAATAATGCAATGCAATTCATTTCAATGCTCACACCAGGTCACTCAATTTGTGGTTTTATTGATCACCCACAAATGTAGAGGGTATTGACTGTAATTGGTATTGAATTGTTTTGGCTAATCTGTAATTACCTTCAGAGTTCAAATGCAGCCGGTCTGTTTCGCTATTTCTAAAATACCTGGTGTGAGAATCCGACAATGGATACAAGCCACTCACTGAATAAAGGTCAATAATTGGAACTGCCCAGTTCAAGGCTGCTTGTTTGAGAGAATTTACATAGTCTTCAAGATATAAATCTTGTCCATTACCATAGTTTTCTTCAGGTTGAACATTGCGGTCACTAAATTTTGCAAATCCACGATGTAGCGGAGTCAAAATAATGACTTGTTGCATTGGATAATGGTTCTTGAGGAAAACCATCACGTTGTTGATTCGTCCACAAAAAGTAGAATCAGTATAAATTCGGAACCTGTATTTGCGGGTTACATTTTGACCATCATAATTGGTTTGTTTTGTCGTTTCGGTGAAAAATTCACCCAAGGGAACACTGTTATTATAATCGTTCGTGCCGGCAAAAATGAAAATGGCATCGATATCTGTATTCCGTTCGTTTTTCAGCTTGACGGCTTGATCATAGATATCATCCCACTGGTGCCCGCTTTTTCCATAAACAAAAGGTTCAATGCCAAGTAGCGTACCCAGGTATTCCCAATACACACTGGAGCCATCACCTGGTTTCTGTGTCATTGAATCTCCAAGATATGCTACACGTTTTCCGGCCCACTGCGAGTATAGAATTTTTTCTGAATCTTTGATGCTCTTTTCAGATATCGATGTATTTCCGTTTTGTCCATAGCTAAACACCACGAGAGAGAAAATTAATATTAATCCGGTGTCAAATTTTTTTAAAGTCATTTTTTTAAACCTCAAAATCGTTTGTTAGGGCTAGGGTAAAGTTTTATTATATCACAGAGGTGGTAATGAATAAGACCATCCAAATCTTAAATTTTAATGTATTTGAAACAATCACATAACTATCGAGAGGTTAATGAGAGATGAAATTTTTTATATATTGCAAAAGCTTTTGTGAAATCCAAAAATTGAGACCGTCTCAAACCCCTTTTACTAATCCGGCCAAAAAATATAAAATCCATAGCGAGTTGACATGTTTAATCAGGCTTGGTTAAACCCCGCGATCGCACACCGTCTTTTGTTGTGTTCAGGGTGAGGCCAGCGCTTATTCGTTATGCGACTTTTTACATCTAGTCTTGGTAAGGTTTTCCGTTTTCCCACATAATCCACAGCGAGGGATTGATGTATCCCATTTAGATCAGGATTCATCTTTTTGCAAACAACATTTTTTATATTTTTTCCCACTTTTACAAGGGCATGGATCATTACGTCCGACTAGAACAGTTTTAATTTTAGGTTGGCAAGGGTTTAATATTCGATTTAAATCGGAAATATCTTCTGGCTTATCCGGTTCAACGCCAACGATAAAATAAAAGTCATATTTAGAACAAATTGATGCAACCTCTGTTGCACGTTTTTCAGTTTGCACGCTCAAAATAACAGGTTGTTTCTTTGTTCCAAGTTTCGCCATAGTTACAATTAAAACCTCTTGATTTTATAAAATCGACAAGATCGGGTAGGTCTTGGGCCTCTCGGCCCGAGACCCTCCTAACAACTGTACACTTGTCCCGGAAATTTTTAAACCGGGATGACAGTTTCCCGTCATACAGCTCAAGCAGTTCTCAAGACAACCCTTTCAGAGCTACACGACAGTTAATCTCAATACGATGTCCGTCTCATCTGTCTGGCAAAAACCGGCTATGGAGCGGACCTGACGCTGGCCATATAATTGGGCTGCTGTGGGGTCGGTTTACCGTTATCTCCCACACCTTCTGACAAATTGATGTGCAGTCCGGTCTTGTCTGAGTGGACGAGCAAATAGGCATTTTTGACCTTAGGGTCTTTTCGCACCTGTTTCCGAAAAAAGACTTTAATTGGCGATGTTTTTGCGCTGTGATTCATAGAATGTTATTAACTCCCCTATCAATAATTTGCACATAACGCCTTCCTTATGCCGCTCATATATTTCTAAATACTCAGCAGTTAGTTTTTCACTTTGCCCCAGCAGCCGGCTCAATTGATGCTTATCTTCGATTGCTCGTGCCTTTAATAATAATAGCCTGCCAAAACTCAAAATGTATCGTTTAACAGAAAATGCACTGTGCCGGCTCCTTCGAATTATTTCATCACAAGTCCGGCTTTCCAAGTACATCTCGATTATCCGGCTCTTGTGCGTTAAGCTTCTGCCTATATCGTGATCACTCCCCCCGCGTGTGAATAAAATTCCCGTCTCTTACCAATTCATCGATATTTTTGCGAATCGTCCGGCTTGTTACTTGTAGTATTCGCGCCAAGTCCTCTTGTGTCAAAGAACCACTTTGATCCCACGCTTCGTCAATCAATCTCATTATTTTTGATTACCGCAGCGCTGTTGGCCCCTGATCCTTCAAAACATTTAAATCGTCGATTCCCGCATCTAACATCAATTCCACTTCAACCAGCTCTTGTTCGCTCAAAGGCTTACCATACTTTGCCTTCGTCGATGCGCAAATAAACTTGATTTTGCCAACTGCCTGAGGAGCCTGGCCAAACAAACATTGCTTGGCCAGGTCCAATATCCCTTTGCTTTCTGCTGGCGAAAGTTCAAATTCCTTTCGCAATGAATTAATGAATATTTGCTCAGGCGTCTTTTCTGATAACCGATCGAAATTACTACTGCGTGTCGAATACATTAAATCCTCCGGGAAGTTTGGACTTTTTACTTCCGGTTACTTTATACATGTTAATCTACGAAATAACCGGATTTTCACCAATGCCTACCGGAAAATTTTCCTTATTTGAGTAATAACATCTTTTTGGTTTTATTGAATCTTTCTGTTTTCATTTGCACAAAGTAGATTCCGCTGGACAGGAGTCCGGCATCATAAACGATTTTATGTTTGCCATCAAGGAAATAGTCGTCTACAGCTCTTTGAACCAATTGACCTCTCACATTCAGGATGTTGATCTGCACATGGGAACGGGCAGGGATTTCAAAAGTGATCTGGGTTATGGCATTGAACGGATTCGGATAATTTTGGAGCAAATGAAAGCCTGAAGGTTGATTGGCTTCATGAGTGTGTTTGACACCGACATTGGGATTGTTGTAAACAGTGCCGGCGACAATTGTACTGATTACATATAAATCCTTTATATCATTCAGAGGAATAGAGTACATGTCATCGGACCAGACAACCATATCAGCATATTTTCCCACTTTAATCGATCCTTTGATATCTTCTTCAAAGGCGGCGTAGGCAGAACCCATGGTTTGAGCGTAGAGCGCTTCCTGAATGCTCACACGTTGATTGAGTGCAAGGAAATGTCCGGTTTCGGATTTTCGCAGGCAAGCGGACCAAAGTGTATATTTGGGTGCAATATAAGGGATTGTCGGAAAGTCGGTTCCCAGAGCCACCGGAATTCCCCTGTCCAATAACGAACGCATTGGCATAAAGCGTTCCACCCGCTCCGGCCCCCAAAAGCCATAATAGAATTGGGCGCTTGCATAGATAGTTGCCGGCTGCAGTGACACGACAACACCAAGTTCTTTCATTCGGTCCATTGCCTCTTCAGTAGGGATCATGCAATGCTCAAGCCTGTGCCGGTGATCGAGCCGAAACGTATCATTCTGGGCCGCCTCGATGACATCCAAAGCAAGATCGATGGCATGATCTCCCATACAATGAAAAGCAATTTGGTGCCCGGCCCGATGAAGTCTTTTCACAGCGGTTTCCAGCGAGTCCTGATCCCATGTCGGAATATCCCAGGAAGGACCGGGATGATACTCGTAGGTATAGGAAGTCGGAGGCTGTCCGTCCAACAGAAATTTGTCACCGCCCAGGCTGAGCCAGGGGCCTTGATAGAGAAACAGATGATCCAGACTAATATTAACATCCTGTGGTTTCTCAATCGTGTAGAGCATGAAAGCTCTTACCTTTAACGAATCAAGCGCCTTGCAATATCCCATTACCCGTGAAAAACCACGGGTATTCACATCCTGATAACTGGTGATTC
>CAYNUX010000218.1:0-6834 GCA_964400115.1 uncultured Cytophagia bacterium | reverse complement strand
CCAACACCTTTAGGACCATACATTTTGTGAGCAGAAAGGCTCAAGAGATCGATATTATCGCGGGATACATTGACATCAATTTTTCCAAAAGCCTGTGCTGCATCGGTATGGAAGAGCAGATCATGCTCTTTGGCGATACGAGCAATGTCGGCAATGGGCTGGATCGTGCCGATCTCGCTGTTTGCGGTTTGTATAGAAATCAGCACAGTACTCGGGGTAATTTTTTGTTGCAGGTCATTCAGATCGATTCTTCCGGTGGAATCGATCTGGAGTAAATCTATGCCATATCCTTCTTTTTCCAGGGCATTACATGTATCCAGAATGGCTTTATGTTCGGTAGCGATAGTGATCAAGCGTGAACCTGGCTTTGATCTTTTCATCACACCTTTTAGAGCGAGATTATTGGATTCAGTGGCGCCGCTGGTAAAAATAATTTCATCACGTTGTTGGGCGCCAATCAGATCTGCAATTTGTTGACGAGCATTGGTCACGGCACGGTCAGCGATAGCTCCCAGCTCATGTGTCATACTGGAAGGATTACCAAAATGTTCAGTAAAATAAGGAATCATGGTCTCAAGGACCAAAGGATCAACAGGTGTGGTGGCATGATGATCCATATAAATCGTATCCATAAATTTTTGCTCCTACATAAAATAGGCCCGCACAAAGTGCGAGCCTAAATCGGAAAGACAAAAACAGATTACCAGGACTTTGCATTATCTGCAGTTGATGAAGAAACATCATCATACAAATTGGAATCATCTTCCTGATCGGCTTTATCCAGTGCCAGGGGTTCAACAAATGACGATTCGAGCAAAGCCAGATTTTGTTCAGCACGTTGTGCAAGATCGCGAAAAAAGGAGCGGATATCAGACTCGTAGATTCTTCGGGAGAGTGTCAGATAAAAAGCTCTGGCTTCACTTTCATTCTTTTTTGCCATACGAACAGAATCATTGGGATCATCAGGGCATTTTACAAGCGTATTGAGTTTATGTTTTCGCCCCAAATTCAGATACAATATCTTTTTTCCGGACACGTTCGCATAGGCCTTGATAAGTTCAGACTGATGAATCTGATGTTTTTCGCCCAGACGTGTTAATATCGCTTTCGCGTCGTCATCAGACACCAGAGTAGACGCCTTTTCATAGTAGCGACCCATATCTTTACTTATTTGAATTGAAATTTTCAAGCCGTCATCGGTATCTATGGCGGTCAATTTATGAGTCATGACTGTAACCTCCTTACCCTGCTTTATCGGTAATATGAAAACAGGGGTTTTATGGTGAAAAAAATAACCACTATATCCAAAAGAACCAACAAGCGAAAATTGGGACGACTGGAAATATAATAAAAAAAATCATATAAATCAAGTATTTTTTGCTAAACTTCAATATAACTATCAAGTTAACGCTTCTTCGATCAAAGTGTTCCCTGAACCCAGCGTTTCTTGCTCGGGTAAGAGTTCGGCAAGTACATAGGGACCTTTGGGTATAACGGCAATGGTGGAATCTTTACCCTGTTCTCCCATAGCGTCTTTTAACGCGATTTCAACACTCTCTGACCAATCGATATTCATTGTATTTTTTTGTTTGACTGATAGTCCATCCGAGACAGTGACAATTTTAGCATGTTTGCGTGCAGCGGCATATTTTTGCACCTGCCATTGATCCAGCAAAAATTCATTGCGTTGGAACAACTCGTCTAAATATTGATCGACCGAGTGCAGGTTTTCCATTTGTTCGATAAATTCAGGACTGCCAATACCCTCTGAGCATTCGCTTGCGATGATAATGGTTCCACCGGGTTTGACAATGGGCACGGCAGCTGTCATACCTTTGACAGCCTGATACCAGGTCTTGTCCAGTGGATACCCTGCAGCTGATGTAATAACAATATCAACAGGGTCAGTGACAGATGATCGCACGACATTTCGAACAAATTCGACGCCGGCGAGATGAGAATGATTGAGATCACCCGAAAAAATTCCGATAATATTTTTATCTTCATTCAAAGCAACGTTGACATTAAAATCAACTCCGGCCATGCGGGCGATTTCCAGAGCTTCTTCATGAAAGGGATTATGTTCAATAACGCCTTCGCGAGAATTGGGATGAGAGAGCAATTCCGGACCATGCAGTTCTTGCATGGTCTTAAAGTGAGCGATTCCCGGAACAACAACCTTTCGGCCACCCGAAAAACCGGCCATAAAATGGGGTTCTATGAATCCGGTAATCACACGAAAATCCGCTTCCAAAAAACGACGATCCAAATAGACAGGCGAACCTCTCGAAGTTCGACCCAGATATCCATGCGAATCAAGATCCTGACCATAATGATTTTCAATTCGGTAATTGCGGACAATATCTTCCCCAACGAGTTCTACGAGTTCATCTTTAACATTTGGCCGATGTAAGCCATTGGCGATGAGAATGAGAATATTTTCCCGTGCGATACCTGCTGCGAGCAGGGTGCGCAGAATGGGAGGTAACAAGTCACGATTGGGTACAGGACGAGTAATGTCGCAGATAACGATGCAGGCGCTTTTTTTTCGCTTTGCAGCATCAAATAATGATGGACTTTCAATGGGTTGCAGCAAGCTCTTGGTGATAGCAATTGGAGCGTCGCTGACCGGTTCGATATCTCTCATTGAAAGGAGTTTTGAATTTTTTCCAGGGACTCTTGTCGTTAGACCCTTTTTGCCATAGGCGAGTTTTACTTCCATAAAATTCCCCTTGATGAATAATTCTTTTTACGAGCCCCTTCTGTCTGTGTTCCTCTCTTCAATTGATTGAACAATCACTTGTTCCTATATATTGCTGGATTCCACATGGGATCATTATACATCTTGTACTGTCTATAAACCTTGTGTCGTTTTTTAGCCTGGCGCAAATCAAGTAACAGGTGATCCAGGGCTTTACCTAAATCTAAAAGTTGTTCTCTCAAGAGCGTCAGTCGATACTTTGCTTGTTCGCGATGCTCTTTATCAACATCTTTGCGCTCTATCTGCTCCCCCATATGATATATCTTTAAGGTGAGAATGGATAGTCTGTCTATTATGCTACCAACGGTCTCGGAATTCATAGCCACTTGTTCCCCGGGAATGATTTCCGCGGTCTGGAATACATTATCCAGCCAAATATCAATTTTTTCAATGGCATCATTTCGTTGTTGATTATGCCGGTCTATTGAACGTTTACTTTTTGCAATATGTGTATCGTTTACATCATCTCTTCGAGCTTCATCTTCAAGGTGCCAAAGCTTAAAATTATGATAATGTACCCACTGAAACATGCCTTTCGGAGTATACCGATCTTCAGGTTCTATAGGACCGGTTTCATGCCAAAGCGTAACCAGATCCAGGAACCATTCTATAATATTTTCACTTTTGAAAGGCGAGAGAATTTCACCCAGACTTTTCACACGGCCTCCATATCTATTCCTATCTCAATTTGTCAATATATTTAATCTAATCAATTTCTGGCAATTTCTCAAGCAGATTTACCGGCAACAATTGATCTATTAAAAATATTTTATTGCTTGCCAAGGTAATAAAAAAGGTGATCCATTAAGATGATCACCCACTATTTTTACATTTTAAATTCAGCCACAGGGAAACAACTTTCGTCAGAGATAAACCCGGTGCTCGGTGCTTTTCAGCTTTGGGGTATCAACATTCTCTTGCTCCTTTAGAGGGCACAGAAACGACAATTTGCGGATTAATTCCTGTTTGCTCCTGGTAGGCGTTATGGATCGTTGTTACAAATTCTCGTTCATATTCTTTACGCACAAGATTAACTGTGCAGCCACCAAATCCTCCTCCTGTCATCCTGGCCCCGAGGCAGCCATCAAGAGTCCTCGCAATATCGACCATAAGATCCAACTCTTTACAGCTCACCTCATAGTCATCTCTCAGACTGTCATGAGAAGCGTTCATGAATCGTCCAAAAGCATGCAAATCTTGTTTTTGCAATGCATTGATCGAATCCAAAACACGCTGATCTTCAGTGACGACATACCTGCAGCGTTTCTTTACGGTATCATCCAGCAAATGCTCGGTTTCATTGAATCGCTCAGGAGAGACATCCCGTAACGCCTGGATATCCGGATACAGTGTTTGCATCAATTCGACACCTTTTTCGCATTCAGCGCGGCGGGTGTTATATTCTGAAGCTCCCAATTCATGTTTCACCATAGTGTTGCAAATGATAATTCGAATCTCATCAGCAGGCAAGGGTACCAATTTGTATTCCAGGGTGCGACAATCCAAAAACAGGGCATGATTTTCCTGTCCGTGAACGGAAATAAATTGATCCATGATACCGCAATTCATCCCGACAAACTGATTTTCTGCTTTTTGACCCCACTTTGCCCAGGTCTTTGAATCGACCTCCAGGCCGATAGTGCTGGCAAGAGCCAACCCTGAAGAGATTTCTATGGCAGCTGAAGAACTGAGTCCGGCACCAAGGGGCACACGACTGGCTATCATCATCGTGGCTCCGGTCAGTTGGTTTCCTGCCTTTTCGATTACCCATGCCATTCCCGCGACATAATCACTCCAATGCTTGCGAGGTTCGAGTTTATCGAGCGACCATTCGACTGTCTCATTGACCAGCATCGATTGAACAACCAATTTACGATCATTTCGTGGCGATATGGCGACACATGTATTTTCTGCCAGTGCCATAGGAAAGACATAGCCCTCATTATAATCTGTATGTTCACCAATGAGATTGACACGACCCGGTGCGCAAAAAATTCGCGGTTCTGATCCGAAAAGATTAGCAAAAGTCTTTTTTAGTGAATGGCACTGCATGACGGGCTCCATGTTTACCAGAATATAATATAGAGGGCTATTGTAATAGCGATAACCGCAATACCTAACCATAAGACTTGTGGTGTTGGTGTCATATCATAATCAGCACGAACAGGCAAGACTTTTTCGGTTTTCAAGGGTCTGACCAGAGTGATAATCCACATGGCCAATAGCATCACGACAAAAGTAATAGCCATGCGATTTAAAAATGCAATTTCTCCGAATTGCCATTGCAAAAACCCATAAACAGGTACGGTCAAGACCAAAGCAGTAACGCCTGCTGCAGCTGGCGCACGTTTTACGAGCAATCCAAATGCAAACGCTGCCAAAACTCCTGGGGATATGTACCCCTGGAACTCTTGGATATAGGTGAAAATACCCTTAAATTTGGGATCACCAAGGCTAGGTGCAATAATACAGCCAATAAGGACAAAAAGCAGAGTCATGGATCGGCCTATGGTGACGAGTTTTTTTTGGGACGCATCGCGTTTGATATATTGACGATACAGATCCATTGTAAAAATCGTAGCTGCAGAATTGAGCATAGAAGCCAGGGAGCTCATTACAGCACCGGCAATGGCAGCAAACATGAAACCGCGCAATCCGATGGGAATCAGATTGCGAATCAACAGAGGATAAGCTGCATCGCTGGTTCCCATTTGACCGCCATATAGTTGTGCAGCCATAATGCCCGGAACAACAATAATAAAAGGAATAATGAGTTTTAAACCCGCGGCAAAAATAATACCCAATTGGCCTTGACGCAATGTTTTTGCTGCCAGTGTTCGTTGAGTGATATATTGATTGAGGCCCCAATAGTAGAAATTTGGGATCCACAAGCCAATGACAAGAGCGGTCCAGGGAAGAACCGGGTGATCGGCAGGCAGGATCATATGCATTTTATCAGCATTATGTTCCATAAATCCTGCAGGTCCTCCAACGGCAATAAATCCAAAAACCAGCACAACCACTCCTCCCAGAATCAGCGCTGATCCCTGAAATAAATCGGCCCAGGCCACAGCTTTCAAGCCTCCCCATGTGGTATAGAGTGCTGCCAGGATACCGACCAGCCATACAGATATAGTCAGATCGATATCGAAAATGGTATATATGGTCAAGCCACCGGAATAGAGAACAGCAGCGATAGTAACCCCCACATAGATGACCATTGTATAAAAAGCCATCAGTGATCGGGCAGTTCGGTTATACCGGTATTCCAGAAACTCGGGTATGGTAAATATGCCACTCTTTAAAAACTTTGGGAGAAAGAAAAATGCAGTAATCACAAGCGTAATCGCTGCCATCCATTCATAGCTGGCAATCGCGAGGCCAACATTTCCGGCGCTTTGCCCGGACATTCCGACAAATTGTTCTGTTGAAATATTGGCAGCAATGAGAGATAAACCGATGAGAGGCCACAAGAGTCCACGGCTAGCCAAAAAATAGTCTTCACCAGTCTCTTCTTTGCGGCTTTTGTACATACTCGTACCAATCACGATAACAATGAAAAGCACAAAAACTGCAATATCCAACCAATTGAGATCCATGTTTTCTTCTCCTTTGTGCGGGGTATTGAAAACGTGACGTTGAACTGAAAAAGGGACAAACTTGGAACTTGGAGAGCAAGGGCAAGTTTAAAGCTTTTATTGGCAAAATGCAAGCAGAAAATAGATTTGAAAATCAGGTGACCCTCTCTTGCCAGAACAGCCATTTTCGGCTTGCAATTGACTATGTGAATAGGTATATTTGCAGTTGAATTATAATACAAAGGATGTTGTATATGGATCCCCTATTTATTTCATCAATATTAGCTTTAGGAGGTCTGGGTCTCTTTTTTGGGTGTGGATTGGCATTTGCTGCGAAAAAATTTGCAGTCAAAGTCGATCCCAAAGTTGCTGATATTAAAGAAATCCTTCCGAATGCCAATTGTGGTGCGTGCGGATTTCCAGGGTGTGCGGCCTATGCAGAAGCAGTCGCTGCAGGCAGAGTCCCCCCCAATAAATGTACTCCGGGAGGCTCTC
>CAYNUX010000217.1:0-6857 GCA_964400115.1 uncultured Cytophagia bacterium | reverse complement strand
ATTATTGAATATCTATCAGTGATTCCTGGGTATGCAAGATTTTATCTGTTGGCTCTTTGAGTACGTTTGGAGATTCGCTTAACCATTGCGCCAGCTTGGGATCTTTGAGGCGGATAGAATCCAGGACAGTAGAGAATTCACATAAAACGGGTGTAGAGATTCTACCGTTTATCTGAATTTTGGGAGCCAGTTCAATAAAGGGAACGCCGCTTTTGTTTAACAAACAACAAAAACGGGCCGGACAATTGAACACCAAGACCAGTATATGATGCTTTTGGGTATAATGGAAAACATATCGCAGCAGTCCCAGCAGAACAGGCTCGATGCGGTATTGGGGAAGGAGCACCAGGCGAGAGAGTTGTGCCAAATTTTGATGTAGAATATCCCGGAGGGATACTCCTTTGACCGAATGGATGGGTAAATATCCATCTGAGGAACGCGGCCGAATGAGGCGGAGCGCACCAATGATCTCTTGTTGTGAATTGAGTGCGATAATGTGTTCAGAGTGTGAGTCGAATGTATCACGTTCCAATTCATTCGGAAAACGATGCGGCGCAAGCCAGTTCTTTTCCTGACAATAGACCTTGAAACGCAAACGAAAAGTCTCTTCCAGTTCATCTCTGTTTTTTATACATCTGAAACGGACCACTGTATTGTTCTCCTGAATCGTGAATGTCAAGGCCCGTCCACCCAACATACAAAACTCCCCTAACTGATCTCCCAAATCAGTATATAGCCATTTGATAAAGACATATCATTCAGAAAATAAATGAAAAAAATGTTTTTGAATCAACGTGTAAGGAATATTGATCTATATAGTATTGTCCTGAATTTTTGATGCCCCATGCCACAACATCCCCGGGATATATAGTGCTGCTATATTACATAATAATTATGTAATTTGCAATCTATTATTGCAAAGAGTTGATATTTTTTTCGATTATTTTAATGAAAATATTCGAGGTGAACACTTTTACCGGGGTGGAGCCACCACAGGAATCTATAAAGAGGGGACAGTGAAGAATATCGCCTCATTTTATGATCAAATCAGTTCCGGTCTATTTAACTATGATACGGTCAACCCCAGTGTACATAGTAACCTTGTCACGCTCCTCGGAAGAGAGGCTGCTATGCGTAACGAGCAGGTGTACTGGTATCAGTTGCTAAAATCATCGCATCGGCTCGAACCAGACCTGAGTGGATTAAAGAGTTAACCCTTGACTGAATATCCCATTTTTAGCCAGGATGGCATATTCGGCTCTGTTCTAGGCAGGTGCGTCTTCACCATCCCAATGATAATTCCAGCGTTGCATATAGACCGGACCAGGCAAGAACTCATCGCCTATGGCTGCGAGCCTGGCATCGAGTTTTTTGTCCAGTTCCCTGACCAATTGGGAGTATTTCGAGTTGTTGACAAGATTGTTCAGCTGATAAGGATCGTTTTGATTATCAAATAGTAACCAGGGGCCGTTCAGATCGCGGACATAGGTAAATGATTTGTTTCGCAATCCCCGATATTCTCGTCCGCCGCGGTGATAGTTCCATTGATGAAAAGGAACAGGACAACTCAACAGGGCGAATTCTTTGTTTTCTACAGCTATTCCTTTAATATAGCCAGAGAGATCATCACCCTGTACAGAATCCGGAATATCGATACTGGCCAGGGCAAGCAACGTCGGCAAAATATCCGGGGTATTTAACGGAGTGTCCAGCGTTCTGCCATTGGAACCATGCAGAGCCGGATACCGCAGCAAAAACGGTACGCGCACCGATTCTTCCCAGGGTTGTTGTTTTTTTATTTGACCATGGCTATAAAGCATATCACCATGATCCGAGGTAAAGACGACTATTGTATTCTCTGTCAGTCCTGTTTCATCCAATGTTGATATCAGGTTTCCTATACATTCATCGAGTGCGGAGATATGGCCATAGTATCCTGCAATATCTTTGCGTGCTTTATCATGCAATTCCGATGGAACATTTTTACGGATATCGATACCAGTTGATGGAAAAAGCTCCTGATACCGATGGGGTGCTGTATGGTAGGGAGCATGCGGCGGCCCCCAGGAGAGAACCATGAGAAAGGGGTTATCCTTTGGGTGCTGTTGGATATAGTCTGCAGCTGCCTTTGTTTGAGCTATGGCATCATATCCCTGCCATGTTTTTTTTTCATTTTGTTCATCATAGTAAATCGAGTTCATATATGCATGGGAGCATTCTCTTGCGCGCCAAAAATTGAATCCTTGCCGTCGTTCTGCAGGAACGGGACGATTGCGGCTTTCTCTATAGGTCTCGCCGGGTTGATGTCCATTCAGATGCCACTTGCCGATATAAGCCGTGTCATAACCCGCCTGTGCAAAGAGCTTGCCCATGCTGGTGATATCAGCATTCAAAGGTTTGTCGTTATAAAAGAGGCCATGTTTGACCGGAAACTGGCCGGTCAGCAAGCTCGCCCTATAGGGGCTGCAAACCGGGCATCCGGATACGGCTTGTGCGAAATTCACGCTTTGTGCAGCCAGCTTGTCAAGAGAAGGCGTTTTGACAATGGTATTGCCGGCATATCCTGTATCCTGGGCTCGCCACTGATCTGCAAAGACGAACAGGATATTCGGTTTTTGACTCGAGTGTTGGCAAGAGAGAAGGGGGATCAGTGCGGCTGCACCGGTTCTGGCAAGAAACTGCCGTCTGTTCATAAGGGGAAGAACTGACATTTATCGGGTTCCTCTGGTTTGTTCGGCATACCATTTTTTCTGGCTTTGGAAGGCTTGCCAGGACAGAAAATAATTTTCGACTTGGTCGATAAAACTTTTATGTTGCGGAAACCAACCGAGTAATCGCTGGGCTTTGCCACTGTTGACGCGATGATCCAGCAAAAAACCATCTACCACTTCTCCCCAAAGTCGTTTGGCATCCTCTGGATTCATCGCATGCAATTCGCCATCACAATTTGTGACCCGGCCAATGGCCTTAATAATTTCGGTCATTGTATGCTCTGAGGGATCGGCGATATTGAAATTCTGGCCACATAAATTGGATTCCACGGCTAAAAGATAAGCTTGTGCCAAATCGTCAACGTGAACCAGCGGCCAATGATTTTTGCCATCCCCAATTACATTCAGTGTTTTATTGACATGCGCTTCATGAAACCATCTGGCTAAAAGTCCGCCTTGCTTGCCATATACGGTTGCAGGCCGGATAATCAAGGATCTGATATTTTCGGACTGGTGAATTTGAGCCTCTACTCCCGGACGCCATTGGTCCAGGGGAATAGGGGAGAATAGAGTTCTCTCGTCCAAATGTTCGTCTTGTGAACCATAAATCCATAATCCACTGGTATAAACGAGTGTCTTTTCCTGATCACTGTCTTGTGCCAGCCTCAAAAACGTATCAACGGCCTTTTGGTCGACTCTTGCGGTGCTTCCCTCGAGATCCAAAGCAGCATGGATAAGAATAGTCGCTCGTCTCGCAATATCGGTAAACGTCTCGGGCCGGGTCAAATCTCCAATGACAGGAAAAATTTCATGGCGCGATAACTGTGCGGCCTTGAACGAATCACGTGTTAATCCCCATACAGAATATCCGGCTCGGCGAAATGCCTGGGCGATTTGAAAACCGATATATCCGGTAGCGCCGGTAATAAATACATTCATCCTTGACTCCCGGGATTGCCCTGTTGCTTGTTTTAAACTGTTTGTCATGTGAGGGGACAAGTGAATTCCTCTGCTGCAATATACAATATCACGAACGTGTTGTTCACCCCTTGTCTCATATCCCAGAGTCTTTTACCCTCTGTCCCTTATTTTAATAAAGTGAGAGTTGATTACAAAATCAACCTGATTTTTCATTTTCAGGCAAATATTTGTTTTTTCTATGCAGCCAATTTAGTAAATTTGATGCAAAAATAGAGGAGAGTGGGTGTATGCAGGATTATGAAAAATTGGGCCTTTTTTATCTCGGAAAAGAGGTTGATATCGAGCGTCGGGATATCAAAGATGAACTTGTTCTTTATGATGCCAGTGATTTGACCACTCATGCTGTTTGTGTCGGCATGACCGGCAGTGGCAAGACTGGCCTTTGCATCTCTTTGCTTGAAGAAGCAACCATCGACGGTATCCCTTCAATTATTATCGATCCCAAGGGCGACATGACGAATCTGTTGCTAACCTTTCCGGATTTCAATCCGGAATCTTATAAACCGTGGTTAAATAAAGCCAGTGCATCTATGGAAAATCTTACGCTCGATCAATATGCCAAAAATCAATCCCAACTTTGGCAAAATGGATTGGAAAAATGGCAGCAATCGGGAGAACGGATACAACGATTAAAGGACAATGCCGAGTATTGCATTTATACCCCGGGCAGCACGGCCGGGGTACCGGTATCGATTTTATCGTCCTTTGCTGCTCCCCCGGAATCCATTCAAACAGACCACGATCTTTTTTATGATCGGATTGGTTCGAGTGTTGGCGGGTTGCTGACCCTTTTAGGGATCGAGGCAGACCCGATCAAGAGCCGGGAGCATATTTTGCTTTCGAATATTTTTTCGCATGTGTGGAGCCAAAAGCAGGACTTGACGCTTGCTTCGCTGATTCAATCAATACAATCTCCTCCCTTTGACAAGATCGGTATACTCGATATCGACACCTTTTATCCTTCAAAAGACCGATTCGAGCTGGCCATGGCATTGAACAATCTCCTTGCTGCGCCTGGTTTTCAATCCTGGCTTTCGGGTGAAGCGTTTGATATCGATCGTTTCATGTATACCCGCGAAGGAAAACCCAAGGTCTCGATTTTTTCCATCGCTCATCTCGATGACCGTGAACGCATGTTTTTTGTGTCGTTATTGCTGAACTCTATGCTGGGATGGATGCGCAGCCAAAAGGGATCCGGTTCTTTGCGTGCTCTGCTCTATATCGATGAACTCTATGGCTATATGCCACCTGTCAAGAATCCTCCTTCAAAAAAGCCTTTGCTGACGCTGTTCAAACAAGCCCGTGCTTTTGGTCTCGGTGTCATGGTAGCGACCCAAAATCCGGTTGATTTGGATTACAAGGGATTGTCGAATATCGGGACCTGGTTTATCGGACGATTGCAAACAGAACGGGACAAGCACCGACTGTTGGATGGATTACAATCAGCGGATGCAGGGGGATATGACCGCAAAGAGTTAAAAGTGTTGATCTCGGGTCTTGATAAGCGAGTCTTTTTGTTACACAATGTTCACGAAAGATATCCCGTCATTTTTCATACCCGATGGGCCTTGTCCTATCTGGCTGGTCCATTGACTCGTGAACAAATAAAAATGTTATCAAAGAATCGACCGGTGGAGCGCTCATTTTTGTCTGAGGTTGAACCCATCAATACGTCCACAAAGAAAGGGTCTGAACCCAGTGTTCCGCCGGGTATCGAAAAAGTTTATCTCAGATTGACCGATTCCCACATTAACGAGTCACCTCAAATTACTTATCAACCTTGCTTGTGGGCGAGTGCTCAACTGCACTATTATGATGCACGAAAAAAAATCGATGCCACCGAGGAATTGGTTTGGCTCGTGCCTTTTCAAAAAGGGCCTGTAACCCTGCAGTGGTCCGATCGTAATCCGTTTTCGCGCAAACACGGTGAAATCAACTCACGGCCTGTGCAACCGGCCTTTTTTATCGATCCACCTTCTGCGGCATTGCAGGCCGGGAATTACCGCGAGTGGAAACAAGAGTTCAAAACCCGGTTAATACAGGAACATCGTCTGGACCTTTTCAAGAGTGATACCCTGGGTATTGTCTCGCAGCCAGAGGAAGATGAACGGGATTTTATCATCAGACTGTCTCAAATCGGCCGGGAAACGCGCGACAAAGAGGTTGCACTATTGAGACAAAAGTATGAGAAAAAATTGGCTTTTATAGAAAATAAAATTCTGAGCGCTGCCTCGAGATTACAAACCGAACAGGAACAGGCCAAACAGCAAAAACTGAATGTTGCCATTCATATCGGCACGACTCTGTTAAGTGCTTTTTTAGGTCGAAAAACGAGTCGCGGATTGGTCTCAAAAGCCGGAACAACGCTAAAAAGTGCGGGCCGGATACACAAAGAGTCCAGTGATGTCGAATTGGCGAAAGAAAAGCTTTTGAATACCAAGCAGCAATATCAAGAGTTGGAACAGGAACTGCAAAAAGAAATCGAAAACATTGAAAGAGAGCTTTTAAATCATAAAGACATAGAACGCATGAGCATGCGACCACGGTCGGTCAATGTAGAGTTGGTATGCCTGGCCTGGAGGCCGATATAGAAAAGGCGCCGAAAAAATTGCGGCGCCTAAAATTAACGATCAACGTCTGCTCAATAATCCGCCCAGCAAATTGCCGATGACATTCCCGCGTTTTTGGCCGGTATTGGTGGACAGGCCTTGCATCAGGAAACCCGCGACATCATCGAGAACAGATCCGTCTCCATCCTGGTCCAATAAAGAAGCGATACCCTGGGATCCAAGACCTTGCTGATCCCGCTTGCGGGTCAGGAATCCCAACACCAGAGGCGCGAGCATGGGGATAATTCTCATTACCGTATCAGAATCGATACCGAATTTTTCTGATAGCATATTAGAAGCCTTTACCCCCGAGTCTCCCACGAGTCCACCCAAACGTGGGTCGGGTTGAGTCTCTCTGGCCCGGTTTTTAAAGAGATCGTGGATATTATCGAGAACCTCCGGACTGCCATATTTGTTTAAAATATGGTCAACTCGCGGAGCTCCTCCTTGTTCATCCTTTTGTCGCTTTAATCCTCCCAGAATCAGGGGAACGAGTTGCGGAGTAAGGTGCCGACAATGGGGGTCTGGGGTGCTCTGGGCGAGGAGCAGCACTGTG
>CAYNUX010000216.1:0-6891 GCA_964400115.1 uncultured Cytophagia bacterium | reverse complement strand
CGAAAACCGCCATTAGAAAATTGGAAAAAGTAGGACGGTATTCTTCCTGGGTACGTAAAGAAGCTTATCGCATGCTGGAAGAGCCTTTATCCGGTCCGCTGGTGCATCTTGAAGGTCATTAAAACCCGATTTTTATTGCATTTTTTAAACAATTTGGGTATGTTTTTAAAAACTAAAGGAGGAACATATGGAAAAATATCTCTGCACCAACTGTGGATATGTCTATGACCCGAATCTCGGGGATCCTGATAATGGCATAGAACCAGGCACACCATTTGAAAGCCTGCCTGCCGATTGGGTCTGTCCGGTATGCTATGTCGGAAAGGATATGTTCGATCAGCTCTAGGATCCTGACCCTGCAGGTCAGGATCTGTTCATCTGCTCGATACTCTTGATCATGACTCCCCGTTCTTTATTCTGGCAAACAACTCGTACCCTGGCAATTCTTATCGCTTCTGCTCATCAATCATTGTTTACATCCAGGTTAACAAGCAGTGCGGCCTGTACCTGTATAAAATCCGAACCATAGATTTGCACAGTCTGCTCATTGCTGCCATCGATTTTAACATCAATGGCAACATATAACTCTCTGATATCAGGACTGCTATTTTTAAACAATGGGGTTTTGTCAGCAGGGATATCCAAAAGCATTTCTTTAGAGACAGCACTCTGTACCCGTCCCTCTGCATCCAAACTGGCGGCACCGATTGCAACGGGACCCAAAATCAAATCCGGATCTGTAGCCAAATCCGCAAGAGACTCGGCCACCTTGATTATCATTTGCCCCCCCACTGGCATATGATTGATAAAATTGGCTTTAAAAGAAAGGTCATGAACTTGCTTTGTCCAATCAGATTCCAGCTCTATGACATCTGAATACTGAGAACGGGGTTGTCCCGGGGGCAAGATATGCAACAAAGTGGTATCCATATCGATCTGTCTTTCCTGAAAAATCGCTTTTGCTGCTGTCTCGAACGCAAATTCAGCGCGAATGTAATCATCAGCATATATGCACCCGCTGTTCTTACCATCCCCAATGAATGCATGTCCTGCTGCCAACAATTGGTGGGGATTTAGATTGATGAATAATAGAATATTGCTGTTAGCAGGCGTAAAAGGAGGTAAACGAGTTGCAACCTCGTGTCGATCTTTAGAGACATTCAGAGGATGGTTTAGATACAAGCTCGTGGACTCGCCCTTTTTATTAAAAGAATAAATATTGCCAACAAACTGAACCGGAATGCCCAATGTTGTAAACAGGGTCACATTCAAACGGGCATCATCCACTTTGATGCCTTTCAAATCGCCAAAATTTTCAAGGTCAATCGTGGTAAGAGTAGAATCCAGAGATATTTGATAATGATCCAGCAAACCGGAAAATTGATCAAATTGTATATCCCCAAGCGAAATATTTACTCGAATAGAATTTTCTTCGTCCAGATTAACCAGGCCTTCCGGAACATGAACCATGCCACCCTGAATATGAAAAGGGAGCAGATGAGTGCGTCGTTGTTTGTCCAGTAAATTAATCTCATAATTTTCCAGATCAAAAGAGTGATTGAATTTGCCATAGGGTTCGAGATGCACAGGCATGGAAAGAGGTTCTGATTTTGCTCTGTTAAATATATGAGAACTGGAGAGGTTCAAATCCAAAGCAACAGGCAAATTATTGGAAATTTCAAAATCCATAGATCCCTTTTTCAAGGTTAACTTTTCGATAATAAAATCTTGTCCCATATTTATAGCCAGCTCATGATCGATAGAAAAGGCGGGCAGTTTGGCACTGAGGCTTGAGACATGACCCTCATTCAGTTGCATTCCCAACTCGACACCATCGTGAACATCGATCGGTACGGAATTAGAAGGGGATCCGGGAGACTGGCCACTGATCAGCCAATAGGCCAGAGAGGGAATGGTAACTGAAGCGACCTGCATCTCCAGTACTGTAGAGCTTTGTGCCGGCAGATGAGGGATAGGATCGGATCGGATCAAAATTTCATTGGTGGATTCATCTATCAATTTTACGGTCACATTATCCAGATCCAAAGGCAAACGATTATAAATTTGTACAGTCGCCTGGCCATAAAGGATAGAAGCACTATGAAAATCAGGATGCTGCAAATTATTGCTCGGTACATTTTTAAAGGTAAACGGTTGAACAGTGGCTTGCTGACCATGCAAAGCTGCAATAGCTGGGTTTATATTTTCAAATGTAAACAGATCGACATCTGCGGTGAGATTGTTGAGGTAAAAATCGGACAAATTAATTTGAAAATAATCTGTAATATCTGCAAGCTGGAGATAATCTCCTAAAAGAGTGGTATCCAGTTCGCTGTTAATACGCAAACCCAATAATCCATCGGGCAAGATAAAGGAATTTTCATAATGCGTGACCAACTCGTTAACAGTATACGTACTATCCAAGAGGGGCATATTTATTGGAACCGTCCAATTTGGTGCTTTTGGAGATTCAATCGAACAGGAAACGATCAGTACATATAGAGACAGGCAAGCCAGTCGGGCGAGCCGCAGAGACATGGTTTTCACTCCTCATTTTTTCGATGTTAAAGCTAAAATCATTGCACCCGCCCCCATGCCAATCATAGGGTATTCCCCTTGATAAAGAGTTGTTTGTGCGCCAATAAACTGGGGAACGATCTCTGCATTAACAGCGGATAATTCTACCATCCATTGCAAAATTTCATCTGCGCGTTTCCTCCGGGCACAAGATTTCAAAGCAGGTATAGCACGCAGCGTAACAAAGACATGCTCGTGCTGAGGGAAAAGATCCTCACCCGCATGCATTGCATATCCTCTGCCATTTTCGGACACACGTAAAAACGCTTCCATGGCATCAAGGGTAGAATGGGCGGTTTTCCAGGCAGGCATAACCACTTCCCAGTTGATCGCTTCTACCAGGGCCCCGTCCAAAAAGTCCGGAAAAGTTTTCTGCTCGAGACTTTTGACCAGCACAGCATTATTGCCGGTTACAAGAATGCTGAGCATGGATTTTCTGAGCTGTGCTGAAACACGAATCAAGTGATCGGTCAACTCTGATTCTTGCATCAGTTCCGACAAAACTGCGGCACTGGTAAATCCCCGGTAAGCGCTGGCCGTAGTCCAGGTAAAATGTTTCCCGGGGGCCGGATGATCTTCCAGCCCGGCATCCCGTCTTATGAGCAATTGTTCATCCAAAAGATCGGTCAAAGGAGCAATAATCTGACTTTTCACAGTTGGCCACTTTTGCCGCAAGTATTTCAGGTCAGCGCTATGCTTTACATATTCATGCAAAGCCCACAAATACAAACCCGGACTATCCAACCGTAATACAGGGACTTGCCCATCATAGGGTACACGTTCATCGCCTTTACCGGTATAATGGTGTAAAGACAAGGCATATTCATCCTCCATACCCCAGGCATGTCCGTTGACGGAAAGATTTTTAAACCGTCCAGACTGTGAATTTATCATAAAAGAGAGAGCATCACGGCACTCTGAAAAATGTCCTATCCTAGACAAGGCAACAATGGCATAGCTCATATCACGAGTCGTAGCGAGACGGCCATTATCCCCGAGATGACGCACAATCTGGCCGTACCCTGATCCTTTTTCCCGGCTCTGAGCCATACGTATAAACGCCGCTGATTGCTGCAGCACCTCAAAGGGCTTTCCATAGAGCTCAACAGGCAATTTTTCTTTGCTATGCCAATTCATCCACCAGTTTTTTTCTGCTTGCAACAATTTTTTAGGCCGGAGGACTTTTAGCTGATCGGAAAGTCTTTTCAATGTCTCGGGTTTTATGCCGGGTTCGTATAAAACCACCGCGCCCACCCAAAGCTCATCTGCCAGTCGCTCCACAAAACGAACGTGCTGAAAATTGGGGGAAAGACTGCTAAGATAAGATTGTACTTGTTCACTGGGAAGAAGTTTGCTCAATTTGGCAGGCAGATGCAGCAGCATCACAAAGGCTTTAAAATCCATGATCATTGGCGTCCAGATATACTGGTTAATTCGGATATCACGGATTTCTTGTTCCACTCTGATTATTCCGGTTCCATTGACATACCCCACATGTTGCACAGGCAGGTGATTCAAATCGATGAGACGATCATTGGTCACAAAACGAAATCCGGCACCATCGATCAAATTCGCAACGGATTGGTCATCGTCCCAGACATCTGCAGACCTGACCTTGAATTTGGTGATCTTTTTGGTTTGTAGATCAAAATAGAGCCAACAGTGACCATTGGCTGAGGGCAAAAATTGTATGGTGCGCTGTGGATCTGCTTGTCCCCAAGAATATACCACCCACAGCACCAGAAATATTATGGTCAGGCATAATCGCTTCACACCCCCCTCCCGAATACAAATTCATTCCGTTGCCTGACAGAGGAGCCTTTACCGATCTTACAGATTGACGAGCCGTTCGAATGATTTTATCAATGCTTGTGTCCCTTTGCGCCCTTCACCATGCGCCTGGCAGGAGGAAAAGAGTTGATGGACCAAGGCCAATGCAGGTGACGAGAGTGACAACTCTCGTACCCGCTCAAGAGCGAGTCGCAGATCTTTTTGCTGCAAATCGATCATGAAACCCGGTGCAAAATCCCGTTCAGCCATTTTAGGGCCAAGATTAGATAATTGCCAGGATCCGGCGGCGCCGTTCTCGGTCGCTTTTATCATGACATCTGGGTCAACATCTGATTTTTTGGCTAATAACAGAGCTTCACAAACGGCCATATTGGTAACAGAAACAAGGATCTGATTACAGAGTTTGACTGTCTGGCCCATCCCATGGGTACCCACATGAGTGATAGTTTTGCCCACAACCTGGAAAACAGGCATACAACGCTCCAACACCTCTTTTTTGCCCCCCACCATGATTGCGAGGGATCCGGCTTTAGCGCCCACATCACCACCGGAAACAGGTGCATCGAGCATATCGATATCATTTGATGAAAGCTGTTTGGCGATGTCCTGGGTAACAGAAGGGGAAATGGTACTCATATCGATAACCACAGAGCCTGCTCGCGCGCCATGAATCACCCCTTTTTGGCCCAGGATCACCTCTTCAACATCCTCTGAATCTGTCACAATAGTAATAATGATTTCAGACTCTTTAGCGACCTGACTTGGGGTGTCGGCCTTTTTGGCGCCATTTTTTATGACTGTGTCTAATTTTGATGTGGTACGATTATATACGGTAACGGGATAGCCCGATTTGAGTAAATTCAAACACATGGGTTGTCCCATGATGCCGAGTCCAATAAACCCTATTTTCTCCATATTCACTCCATCTAAAAATGTGCTGCGATTTCCCGTGCCCAGGCTGCTTCCTCACCCCTGTGATGCTTTTCACACCCGGCAGCATAGATATGGCACTTGTATTTCAATTCCTTTACGGTTTTTTCATAATCGTCTTTTGATAGTGGTTGTGTCAAAATATTATGCAAAACGATAATCCGGTAACGATCCAGACTATGTTGATTGGAGAGTTGCTCCCATTCTCCTGCCCGCTTGACAATCAGACGCTCGGGAATATATAATACGGTAAAACACCTGCTCATGCGCAACCAATAATCGTAATCTTCACAGGCAGGCAGGGATTCATCGAAAAGACCAATTTTATCAATAACGTTCTTATGCAACAACACCGACGAGGGACTGATAATACACAGCGGCAAGCAATACTGATAGATTTGTCCGCCATATTTTTTATGTATTTTCTTCTGATTCTTCCACTGCCCGTTTTTGCGCCATTCTTCATCGGTGTAACAAACAGCAGCTGAATTTTTCCCGAGTTCCTCACCCTGCCGTTCAAGTTTTTTGGATTTCCACAGGTCATCAGAATCGAGAAATGCCAGCCATTCTTCTTTGGCATTTTGAATACCGAAATTCCGTGCCGCTGAAACCCCTCGCTGTTTTTGGCGAATCACTTTGATTTCATTCTGAAAAGCAGCCAATTTCGCTAACGTGTCATCCGTAGAACCATCATCCACAACAATAATCTCTTGAGGAGCAAGGGATTGTGCAAGGACAGATTCAACAGCTTGCACAACCAGATCAGCTCGGTTATATGTTGGTATAATCACCGATATGCGCAAAAAAGCCTCGTGTTTCTAAAGCAAGGTTACAACTGACAAGACAAAACCCAAAGCCGTAACAATAGCCAGACCAATGGCGACCAGACGGTGAACAGGTAATTCTCGTTTCAATTCCTGATAACCCAGGAGAGCAGCAAAAAGATAACCGCCTACAAATCCGCCCAAATGAGCGAAATTATCGACATTGGGCATCATAAACCCAAACAGAAAAAGAATAATGGCCCAGGTCCCCACCTGTTGATAAAGCGCAGTACCAAAGTGACCACCACGATGGCGTCCGTAATAGATCAAGGCGCCAAACAAACCAAAAATCCCTCCTGATGCACCGAGGGTTGCAGGAATACCGGCGACAGTCGAAAAGACAAATCCGGTAGCACCCGCTAAAATAAAAAGAATAAAAGTGCGCGAATGCCCATAAACATCTTCAACCATGCTTCCTAACTGACTGAGCCAGAGCATATTAAACAAAATGTGCAATAGGTTACCATGTAAAAAGATAGCCGTAAGCAAGGTCCACCATCGTCCCCATGTAACCACATAATGATGACCGGTTGCACCCAGAATAGCAACAGCCTTGCCACTCGGCGCCAATAGTCCAAAAAATCCCTGCATATTTAAAATAGCGGCCGGATCGATCAACAAGCTGATAACATAAAGAATCACGCTGGCAGAAATGATACTTTGAACAACACCCGAATTAAACCGGAACAAGGCCACAAACTGATCCAACCAGGTAACTTTGCCCGGATTTTTTTGTCCGCAATGCATACACTGCGGAGCATCTGGTGAT
>CAYNUX010000215.1:0-6929 GCA_964400115.1 uncultured Cytophagia bacterium | reverse complement strand
TGAATTCCTTATCAAAGAAAGACTGAATGTGTTCAGTGCACTTTAATTTTTGCAAAAATTTATAGAAAATGAAGGGTGACTTTTTACGAATTCATCATAAATGAAATTCTCAATTAAAGATGGTACACTTTAAGTGCCCCCTGACACCTTGCGGCAGGCGGGTATATATTCAGAGGGAATGACACCGCCCTTGATGTCATCGACAAAATCAAAGTCTTCCTCTCGCAGTGGTTCGATGGTACCTGCCACACGACCGTATTGTCCGGCACCTCCGGTCTGTTTTTTATGGGTGTAATTAAATGATGCCGGACGCGATAAACTTTCACGATACGCCATCTGAGCTGCACCGGTTTCGAGGCTGATTTTATATTCACGGTGCATACGTTCCAGATAGACATCCAGATGCAGTTCGCCCATGCCACGGATGATGGTTTCACCGGTTTCAGAATCCACATAGGTCTGAAATGTGGGGTTCTCTTTACAGAAACGGTTCAGCGCTTTGGCCATGTTTTTAGCGGATTTATTGTCATCTGTTTTTAATGATAATGAAATCACCGGATTAGGGACAAACATGGCTGTGAGTGAATAATTGACCTGTCCCGATGTAAATGTATCACCGGAGGCACAATCGATGCCAAACAGGGCGACGATGTCACCGGGCTCTGCCGCGTCGATTTCCTGTGTCTCGTCGGCGTGCATTCTGATAAGACGCCCGACGCGCACAAATTTACCGGTCCGGGTATTTTTGATTTCGTCGCCTTTTTTCAGGCGTCCCTGATAGATCCACACATATGTCAGCTGGCCGAAACGGGTGTCATCCAGTTTAAAAGCGATCAGAACCAGTGGTTTTTTCGGATCCGGAACCAGTCTGGCCGGTTCTTCGTCGCGGTCAAGGTCTAAAGCGGTGCTGACCACGTCCGACGGTGCCGGCTGAAAACGGACGATGGCATCCAGCAGTGGCTGAACACCTTTGTTTTTAAAAGCTGAACCCATAAAGACCGGCGTCATTTCCAGGGCCAGGGTACCATTCCTCACGGCATGGTAGATCAGGTCATCGGTGACCTTGTCATCGAGATAAGCTTCCATGAGATCGTCGCTGTACATGGATGCCTTGTCCAGCAGAAGATAACGTTTCTCCAGCGCCTTGTCCATCATGTCGGCGGGAATTCCGGCTTCGCGGATCTTTTCACCCATGGGGGCCTTCGAAATAATATGCTTTCATGGACACCAGGTCGACGATCCCCTGGAAATCCGCTTCCAGACCGACTGGCAGCTGCATCAATACCGCATTGTGGTTCAGTTTGTCGCGCAATTGTTCCGTGACTTTTTCAGGATTGGCACCCGTACGGTCGCATTTATTGATGAATGCGATACGGGGTACGTTGTAGCGGGTCATCTGACGATCGACGGTAATGGACTGGGACTGTACACCACCCACGGCACACAGCACCAGTATGGCGCCATCCAGAACCCGCAGCGACCGTTCCACTTTAACGTTAAAATCCACGTGACCCGGCGTATCGATGATATTGATGGAATGACCCAGCAAATGTGGATATGACACGACATGTTTTGCTCTGGCGTGAAAAGGTGTTTGAGTTATTGCTAAAAAATGGAAAAGATATCTCCGGCAGTTGTCGAGTCGATGTGTCAATGGAAGCACTCAGGATTTAGCGTCGACAACTCGGTGTACATAGAGGCGAATGATCAGGCAGCCTTACAACGCTTGACCGAATATATCGTACGATGTCCCTTTTCTTTAGCAAGAATGATCAAACTGACAGATGATGGCAAAGTAATCTATCGCACTAGTAAGACGAAATGTCTGAAATTTCTTGAACACGGTAATGAGCAACTCAAGACGGGCACATCACGGAATTTTCAAGTATTTAAACCTTTGTAATTTCTTGCAGAGGTTACCCAGCATATTCCAGAAAAGGGACAGCATCAGATTTCGTATTTTGGTTTTTATCCCAACAAACAGCGAGGTATGCGAAAGAAGAAAAAGGACAGAGATGTTGATGAGAACAGGTCTGTCGATTCTGACAACAAAAATGACGCAATTAGCGAGTTTGGAAAAAAGCGCCGCATGACCTGGGCAATTCTAATCAAGAGCGTGTATGAGGTCGATCCTTTGGAGTGCCCGAATTGCGGGTGCAAAATGAAGATTATCAGTTTTATCGAAAAATACCAACCGACAGTAATAGAAAAGATTCTGAAGCACTGCGGAATGTGGAAAGAAACAAAGCAGCGACCACCACCCCGAAAAGAGCCCCACGGGGCATGGCCCGCCATGATCAAAGAACCATCTCTGGACTATGAGTTCATCGATCGCGTCAGTATTTAATTATTCCCATCTTATCTCGCCAGAGACTTTATCTCCTACCTGAGTTTCAGGCCGCGCAATGTCTTATGACAACGCCATTGGATAATTTTTTCCTTTTCTGCATTTTAGTTGGTTTTTGTCTCTTGAATAACTATATTTTCACATAAACGACAAGAAAAAAGGTTCAGGAAGTAGAAAAGGCGCTCCAGTTATTTCAGTTTACTGACACTCTGGTATGGGAGATTCATTCAGGTGTATTTTTCCCTTTTTAGTGCTATACGGGAAAAATCAAAATTCCTATCAGTCATCTTGACATCCATTTTTCCCCTGATATAATCGGGGTGGTGGCGAGAGACGACGAATAGCGTCTGGTCTTTACTCTGCACGTTCCCTTTTTGGGTTGGCTTTGTCTAATCATATCAACTATTAAAGGATTTTTTGATGGTTCGGTACTTTTTTATTCTCTATCTGCTTCTGTTGTCTCTGCCCTTGTCGGCACAATACGACTACCCCATCGAAACCGATATCTTACCCATCGTGGTCGATTACACTCGCTCTCCTGGCGGCGGCTATGACGTCAATCCTTTTGACGAGAATCAAGGGCAGAGTTCAGAGATATATACCATATATGCCGTACAACAATCATGGGAAGCGGATTCGATTGTGCATGTTGAGCATAATGTCGGCTTTGAAGATGCCACAATCGACAATCAAACCCTGACCTTTTCAGCCACCGGGGTACCGGATTTTGTCGATTATTTTGTGTTGGTGGTAACCCGGGGCTATAACGAAGTGACCAATTACTATTATACCCTATTCGCGGAAGGTGACTCTGTTCTGGTCAAAAGCAATAACAGCTATTCCTTTGCCAAGCTTCCCATGCGCGATTTTCAGACCGATCAAATGGACGATTGGTTTGGCGAGTTTGGCCGCTTTTGTACGGTGGATACGCTGTATGAAGATGGTGAGATGTATCGAGAGGTTCATTTCAATTATGCCAGCAATCCCGGCTATCCCGACTGGGAGCGCCCCTTTGTATGTGCCCTGGGACCCACCACGCTGTTGGCATTATGGGATGATTCTCTCGATTCGGAAAGCGGTTACGAATTGCAATACAGAAAGTGGTTGGAAGATCAGAACGACTGGGCGAATCCCCTGACCATCACCTTGCCGGAAAACAAGAGTGGCTATTGTATCAATAATCTTGAACCCGAGACGGCATATTGGGTGATTTGTTATCCTTTGGGGGTAAGCGATGTCGACACGCTAAAGTGTCTGATTGCCACATACAGTAACGAGGATATCACGGAAACCGAGAGCTTGCATTATCTGCCCTACTATCCGATCACATCTGCGGCGACGGGGAATGGTATACTGGCCTATACGTTTGTTACCGGCTATGGTAAAGAGAGTCGAGACTGCTATTACGATTATGTGCTGATCAAACGTCAAAGCGGCTCATTTACGGTCGTGGAGGTAAATCGATCAGAGCTTCCGGATGATTTTTTTATGACCGATGTGGCCATTCATGACCGATCGGTCTTTGTGTCACATGACCAGGGCGATGTGATGGAGGTATCGATGCCGGATGCACATACCACGGTCACATCGAATGTGGGATTGGATCTGTCCGGCGGATTTGTCAAAGAGATGAAGACAGCGGATGACCGGATCTATATGGCGATTAAATATCCTCAGGCGATTCCCGGCGGCAATCAGCCGGCGCTGGGGATTTATACTCCCGGCAGCGGTGCGCTGGAGACACATAGTCATCCCGATATTCTTGGTGGTGGTGATCAAATTGCTGTTGATGAAAACTGGGTGTATCTGGCGGAAAACATTCCGGTGGGAGGGGGGCAATGCACCAGCTTTATCGTCCGATTCGATCGCAATGGTGAATTGCAGGCTCCCTTTATCACGCCTCTTGGGCATTTGAGTGCCCGGGCCGGTATTATCGACATGACCGTCAATCCGGTGACCGGTGAACTG
Source organism: uncultured Cytophagia bacterium (assembly GCA_964400115.1). Taxonomy (GTDB): domain Bacteria; phylum Zhuqueibacterota; class Zhuqueibacteria; order Residuimicrobiales; family Oceaniaggregativiventaceae; genus Oceaniaggregativivens. The sequence goes on along the minus strand of CAYNUX010000215.1, from coordinate 2,614 downwards.
GTCTATCTGTCACCGGAATATGGATTATACGGGTGCTATGGTACGTCTTATAATGACGAGCTCACCCCGCCCGCGGATTATACCGGCACAGAGCCTGTCGAACTGCTGTGTACCGCAGATGGCGCTTTTGTGCTTACGCATCCGGGTCAGGTCCGTACCGCCGCAACCGCGGATGTATACAATGCCGTGACAGCAGGCCAGGAGGTTGTCTGGTCCGAGTCGGATTATTTTGGTACTGATGCGTCTCTAGCAATGATGGGCTTTGGTCCTGGTGCTAAAACGTTTGGACTTCCGCTTCCGACCGCCCAATTGATCGTTGGCGGGCTGGTCTTTACAGGAACCGCTGTCTGTATGGGAATGTTGGTTTCCACCATCGCCCAAACAGAGATATCTCTGGCTACCTTTAATCTTGGCGTGGCCGAACAAGTAATTGAAAAGCAGAAAACACGGGAGGATGTGTGGGATGATGTAGATATAGATGAATTGTTGAACAAGATAAAAAAATGGATGGAAAAAGGAACTCTTCTGGATCCGGATCCTCTACCGACACCCCTTCCCATCCCTTTGCCGTGGCCCCTTCCTCAACCTCGAATCGCTCCTCCGAAAACAGACACCGAGCCGGATCCCTGTGAAATTGATACACCGTGGTTTCAGGCAGAATTTTTTTCCTGGGACGACTATTATTCCCGTATCACACGGGGTCAATATCCATTTGACAACATGACCACAGCCAATCAGGAATGTATCGGCGCTCACTTTTCCAAATTTGTTCTTGCTTTTGAGACAACAGATCAGGGAGGTGGATGGAAATGCTTTGTCAGCGAACCGCTGACATATGAAAATAGACACAAACATTCGCTTACATGGATTAAAGACTTGTTCCTCTCGAAACCTGAATGCTATGACCAAGCCTATTCCGGTTGGATTTCCTTTGGTCCCTGGATGCGAATTCAAACAGATGGTTCTGATTTACAGAATTACTTTCTAATAACAGACGATTCTTTTGGTAATGAAACCGATTTCAAAGGAACGGAAAAACTTTCCGCTTTTGGTCTTTACGCCTGGGAAGATTTTATCGCAGGAAATCCCTCATTAAATTCAACGATTTTCTATCTCCCAAGTATCAGCAATTCGGATTTTATGCTACGATACAATCAAATCTATCACCGCAATATGCCGGCGCCATGTCCGGAATTTGCCGATAGATCAATGAAACTAAAACCAATGCATAAAGACTATTGGTCTCTCGATGGAAATGGCAGAAAAATAGACAAAATCAAATATTTCAACCCAAATGAGCAACTTAATTATAAATACCACATCATACCGGAATATGGTAAGCTGGTTCATGTAAACAGTGGAGCTATACACGGAGCTGCCGCTCCAGTTGCACAAGCAAAATATGTTTTGGGTTGTGACGAAAAACTCTATACCGATCTTTGGGATCTGGAGTATCTTTCCGACGATTGGTTTGCTTGGGCCAATTTTCATTCACAGTTTCTGGCAGGGGCAGCAGTTCAAGGTGCCGGAGAAATAAGACTGAGAAGAGGAACCCCGGTGAGTATTAACAATCAGTCAGGTCACTATTTGCCAGGGGAGATATATTTAAATAATGTGCTGCACTATTTTGAGGCCAATGGTTTTTCTGAAAAAAGGCGAGAATACAAAGAATACCTGGTAACGGTTTTTTTAGACGAATCCTATGCACAGACGACATCCTCAACCCGTCATGTCGATATCAATGCGACAACCGGATTGCAGCTGACTGCTCAGCTCTATCATGCGAGCAGCAGTACCTATGCATCGGATCTGTGGATGACCACCCCGAACGGACTGACCCTAAACGCGGATGACCCTGGATCCGAAGAAACCGAATCCTTGACATCCATTGAATCGACAACCCATCCGTTCTATACTTTTATCCTGCCCGTTAATGAGCTCAAAGCCCGAGGTGCGTTTTCCGTTCAGGGCACAGCCGGATCGGATACCTGCCTGCACATTTTATCGTTTGATGTGTTCAACCTGGCGACAAGCGATAGAGACACCTTTGGCCTGCACCCAGAATATGTGCATTGGGTTCCTGAAGCGGACATTGGTTCGAATGATCAACTGGTCGTGATCCATGAAGACGACCTTGAAACTCTGGATGAAGATCCGTCACTCATCCGGCATAATTATCTTTTTCATATTACATCGACACAACCGCCACAGGGAACGCTACGCTTTTACTATGTCAACAAAGAATCCGACCCTGAGCGGAACACCTCGGTCTATCGTCAGTCTGCAAACGGAGAATGGCTGGTCATCCCCTCGCAGTTGGATGACACAGAAACCTTTATAGAAGCGGAAATCGATGCAAACGGTGTCTATGGGTTGTTTGCACCCGATCCCGAGGCCAATTACGTCGAGTGTGGCTTGTCGGTCAGGGCCTTTTTACAGGGCGCCTTTGATAGCGAAGGAGCACAGATGAGCAATGCACTTGTCCATGTCGGATCGCATCCCCTTTGATTCGCCCTATGATGAGAGTGCACTGGCGACTGAGGGGATCGCCGATACGCTGGTGGACTGGATGAGATCGGAAGAGCACACGTCTGAACTCCAGTCACGTGAAACG
>CAYNUX010000214.1:0-6946 GCA_964400115.1 uncultured Cytophagia bacterium | reverse complement strand
GGGAATGGTACTCATCGAAGCCATGGCGAGCGGTCTAACCTGTCTGGCGTCGAAACAGGCGGGGGCAGCCTCTGGGGGCATCAAAGATAAATCAAATGGGTTTATACTGGACTTTGATGATCATCAAAAAGTCATTCAATGTTTAATCGATCTATCCAGGGATCCAGCAAAAAATATGTCTATGGGCAAAAAAGCAGCCAACACTATACAAACTCATTGTCATCTAGAGAATAGCATTGAAGGATTTATAAAAGCCATCTCATGGTATATCCAATAAAAATATGGTGGACATGGCTTTCAAGCCAGCCCTGGAGTTTTAGATGGTTCATCTGGCTCGTGCTTTTGAGACCTGTGATCGATGTTCTGTGGAAGGTCAAAGAACCTCTGTTCAATCTCAATATCCTTCAAATCACGGGGGTTATCACACCGGCGTTAATCCTGTTATTATTTTGTAGCAATCAGTTTCCTGCAATCAAACTCAGATTTGCTGATAAATGGTTTATAGGGCTAACCCTGGTGGTAATGATCAATCTGATCTATTTTTTCTCTAGCCGTATCACTTTGCTATGGTTAGGAGAGATACTAAAAATCTCGCTTCCATTTGTCCTGTATCCGTTTCTACGGCATACTCTATCCAATAAACGTGACCTGCATGGTTTGTTGACCACCTTTCTCTATTCAACAATTTTTCCGGCGCTCTTGTTTCTTTACGAACTCTTGTGGCATCCTCTGGGAATCCAAACCAGCAGGGGAATGGAGAGATATACCGGAGGGTTTTCCGATGTCTTTAATTATGCTATTTATTTTTTTATCGCTTTTCTGGTCTGGGCATATGCAACTCTGGCAAAAAAAGAGAGCAATCGGTTTACTTTTTTTGAGATGATTCTTTTCGGTATATCGATAGTTATCGTGTTTTTAATGTACACCATAAATCACATTACTTCACTGGTGATCTTTGTGATATTATTTCTGTACTATCTCATATATCGAATAAAAAGTGGTCGCGTTATTTCGACTATTGTCCTCTTTCACATCGTTCTTGGTCTTGTATTAGTCCGTCCCGAACATACCGAAAACATAAAGCTCCTGGTTTCCAAAGAGGTTGAGGTCATAAAAGGAGAACGCCCCGCTGAAAAGGCATTTCATGGCCGAATGAGCCGATGGAAAAAAATGCTCACCGACTTTGATCAAACCGATAATTCTTTTAAGCTTTTTGCTCCATCTTTTTCTGGTCTCATTACCATTGGATATATGATCACTGGCACGCATAATGACTATTTACGATTTCTTTTTATGGGAGGCGTTTTAGGATTATGCCTTTATCTTTTGTTTTTATTCGCCATCTGGTTAAACCTCCGCTTGCATAATCCACCTCAAAGATTTCTCATCTCAGGCACATTAATTATGCTTTTATTATTTTCGATTACCTCGGTGCCTACACTGTATGCTCCTCTTGTATATTTCACGATGACGATATTTGCCTATTCCAGCGAAAGCCAGATGACATGAAAAAGAAAATCCTGTTCCTGGGCAAGGTCCCCCCACCCCATTTTGGACCTGCCATAGCCACGAAAATACTGTTATCATCAGATTTGAATAATCATTATGAATTGATTCATCTCGACACCCGAATCAATCATTCCTTATCCTCCATGTATCGATTAAAGGGTTCGAAAATTATCAAAATGGTGCGAATAGTTGTCAAAATGATCGGTCTGGTTTTAGCCAAGCGGCCCGACGTCATTATTCATCCCATTAGCCAGAGCACACTCGGGTTTTGTAAAGATTTGTTTCTCTTATATGTAGGAATTCTAACAGGAAGCAAAGTATTGCTCCATTTGCGCGGCAGCCAGCTCAAGATCTGGCTTGACTCCTGTCATCCAATGATGCGGAAATTAGCGATTTCATCGATGAAACAGTGCTACGGGGGTATTGTATTGGGAAAAAACCTGATCTATTTGTTCGAGAATATTTTCCCTCGCAATCGTATTTTTGTTGTACCGAATGGAGGCACCTACCGGTTTCCTAAAAAAACTCCTGAAAGACCCTATTTAAGGATTCTCTGTCTTTCAAACATGAAACCCTCCAAAGGTATCGAGGATGTGATAAAGGCTGCATCGCTGTTAAAACATAAATTTAAAATTCCATTTTCTCTTGATATTGTCGGAGATTGGCCGGATCATAGATTCAAAGCTCAAATGCAAGACTTGAGCTCTGCACGATTTTTGCCAGTTACTTTTCACTCGGGGGTAAACGGACAGAAAAAACTAGAGTTTTTTGCCAATTGTGATGTTTTTGTCTTCACTCCCAGGGCCCCCGAAGGACATCCCTGGGTCATCGTTGAGGCAATGGCCGCCGGCCTGCCCATTATCGCGACAGATCGCGGAGCAATCTGTGAGTCTGTATTGCATGGCGTCAATGGATATATTGTTGAGCATTATTCGCAGACAGCAAAACATCTCGCTCACCTTTATCGCAATCCTGAACAACGAAAATTCATGGCTAACCAGAGCATCCTATTCTATGAACAACACTTTACCGAAACAAACATGGTAGAGCAGTTTCGCCTTTTACTAGAGCAGGTAATCGAGGAAAAGTTACCAGCAATGCAAACGGAATTTAACGAGTTAGTTCAATCATCTCTTTCTGAGCAAAAACCACCTGAGACTCAAGTAAATATAGAAACGGAATCATTCATCTCCAGTTAAGAAATGGAAAGAATATGCAACAACTCGTGCAAAACTTAAAAAATGGCACTATGAAAATGACAGAGGTACCGTTCCCGGTTTTACAGGAAGGACATCTTTTGGTACGCACTCTATATTCTGTCATTAGTACGGGTACGGAAGGAAGGACAGTCAAAGATGCACGTGCGTCGATGATGCATAAAGCCCGTTCAAGACCCGATCAGGTTGATAAGGTCGTGAGATCTATAAAAAGCAATGGATTTGCCACGACCTTGAGAATGGTCAATGACAAGCTCGATTCCTGGTCTCCACTGGGCTATAGTTCATGTGGCAGGGTGATCGATATGGGCAGCAGAGTCAGTGGATTTCAAACAGGAGATCTTGTCGCATGTGGCGGAAACCAAGCCATGCATGCACAGGTTCTCTCTGTGCCCCGGAATCTGGCGGTCAGACTGCCAGAAGGAGCAGACCCCGAACACGCCGCTTTTACGACGTTGGGGGCAATCGCTTTACAGGGAATCAGACAAGCTGACATTCGGCTTGGAGAGACTGTCACCGTGATTGGTCTTGGCATTGTTGGATTATTGACTGTGCAATTGCTAAAAGTTGCAGGAACTCGTGTCATCGCAATTGACAAATCCCGATATCGTGTTAATCTGGCTCGGAAAATGGGAGCAGATTTTTCATTGCCGCGAAACGAGATCACCATCGGACACATCGAATCGTTAACCGACTCACAAGGAGCAGATGCAGTGATAATCACAGCCAGTACCGCTTCTGCTGATCCGGTTAATTTGGCCGGGGAATTTTGCCGGCCAAAAGGCAAGGTGATTATTGTGGGAAATGTACCTACAGGATTCCAACGGCAACAATTCTATAGAAAAGAACTCGATCTGCGTATGTCGTGCTCATATGGGCCGGGAAGATATGATCCCGAGTATGAGATACATGGGTTGGATTATCCCATCGGTTTTGTGAGATGGACCGAAAACCGGAATATGCAGGCATTTGTTGATTTTTTGGCTTCAGGCAAACTTGATCCCGGCTCCATAATCAGTCACCGGTTTCCGTTTTCAAAGGCTGACAAAGCATATGATCTGGTTGTGAAAAACAAAGAACCGTTTTGTGCCATTCTGTTTCGTTATCCAACCGAAAAAAAGCTTTCTGATAAAATTCATTTTGCCAACCCCCAAAGTAACCCACAAACAGGAATAGGCTTTGTTGGTGCAGGATCTTTTGCGCGCAATATTTTGTTGCCCACTCTCCCCAAGGGATTAAACTGCCGGGGACTAGTGACCGCGCAACCGCATAATGCTCGCACGATTGCAGAGAAATACCAGTTTGACTATTGTACACCACACTATCAGGACTTGTTACAAGATCCGGCCATTACGGTAGTCATGATAGCCACACAACACCACTTGCATGCAAAGTATGTGGTGCAGGCATTAAAGGCCGGAAAACACGTGTTTGTTGAAAAACCGCTATGCCTGAATCGCAGAGAACTGGCAGAGATAGAACAAAGCTTTCAAAAGTCCGATTCTCACCTGATGGTTGGGTTTAATCGCCGGTTTCATCCTTTGGTCAGTTTGATCAAAGAAAGACTCGGACCCCGGCCAAAAGCTTTTCTCTATCGGATCAATGCCGGCCCGGTGGATCAAAAATCCTGGGTAATGGATCCTAAATTGGGTGGAGGACGAATATTAGGTGAGGTCTGCCACTTTGTAGACCTGATTTGTTATCTAAGTAGCTCACGCATCAGAACAATCTATGCGTCCCCTTTGAATTTCAAAGATCAACTGGCTGACACTTTGACGCTGAATATGAGCTTTACAGACGGTTCCATTGCAACACTATTGTATTGCTCAAACGGGAATAACCGTCTGGGTAAAGAGTATCTGGAAATCTTTGATAATGGAACAATCATGATGCTGTCTGATTTAAAAAAACTCTCGATTAGAACAGAAAAAAGACATACAAAAAAAACCGTTCGCACAGGAAAAGGACACCGTCAAGAACTGATTTCGTTTTTTAAAGCAGTGCAGAACGAAAACACGCCACCCATTCATTTCTCAGAGCTTAAGCAAAGCACCCTGATCACCTTTGACATCATCGAGTCTATACGTCAAAACAAGGCCATCCATTACAATGAACAGCTTGAAGAAATAGATAGTGATGAAACAAACGCAAATATCAGAGCTGCTGAACTCATCCCCCCGGACTGGAGCTGATATGAACGATCAATCTGATCAAACGATCTGGGGGAATCGCTTTGATGAGCTGTACAGCTATATCCAATCCCAAAATTTTAAAGGGTATGATCCTTATGACGGATTGATGGGCATTATTCAACCGAATATTGTGGGCACTCGGATAGCAAGGTTTTGGATGCAATTCATGAAAAGGTTTCCTCTGAATGTGCGCTCTCTGTTGCGTATACCCAAAATGAAAAACTCCAAAGCAATGGCTCTTTTACTTGAAGCCTTGATATCATATGATGAACAATGGCCCCAAAACCCGCACGAGCCTGATATTCGATTCCTCTTTGAGTGGCTGCAAGCGAACCGCTGCAAAGGATTCGCCGGTGACTGCTGGGGCTATCCCTTTCAGTGGTACAGCAAAGACTTGCTCATGCCTCCCCACACTCCATCAGTAGTGGTGACAGCCTTTGTCGGCAAAGCAATGCTTCGATACTATGAAATGACCAAGAGTCAAAAGGCCCTGGAATCCCTAAAAAAAATCATCGTTTTTTTTCAGGAGGAAATTCCAACTCATCATGATCATTCAGGCATATGCTTTAGCTATACACCATTCCGAAAAGATTGTATCTATAATGCCAATATGCTCGTTGCCGAGCTTTTAATCTGCATGGGTGACATTTGCCATAATTCAGGGTGGCTGGAACTGGGAGAAATGGCAACTCGCTTTGTTCTGAACAAACAACAGGAACAAGGTTTCTGGAACTATAGCCTGGACCCGAAAACCGGTACTGAAAAACCGCAAATCGACTTTCATCAGGGCTTTATCCTGGAATCATTGTATTATATTAGAAACAAGAGATATATAGCAGGTCTTGATCATGCTCTGGAAAGCGGAGCGCATTTTTACAAAAAGAATCAATTCACTTCCCTCGGACAAAGTAAATGGAGATGGCCAAAATCATGGCCTGTAGATATTCACCACCAGGCACAGGGAATCATTACCTTTGCTTTATTGAGTAAAACGGAACCCTATTACATGCCGGTTGCTAAAAAAATCGCTGCGTATACTCTGCGTGTCATGAAAAATCACAACGGATCCTATTGCTATCAAAAATGGCCGCTGCTGACGAACCGGATTTCCTATATGCGATGGGGACAGGCGTGGATGCTAAAAGCCCTTGGTTCACTCATTCATAGTCATCATCAAATCGAAACGTTTAAAACATTAAGGGCGAAACAATGAAAATCATGTTCTACTTGGGTCACCCCGCCCACTTTAACCTTTTTCATCATGTGATTCAAACTTTGAAAGAAAATCATCATTCCGTAACAATCCTTTGCAGAAAAAAAGATGTTTTGCTCGATCTCGTAACACATGCTGGCTGGAACCATTATAATATATTGCCCAGGGGGAGAAAAAACAGCAAAATTGCAATGGCAACGAGTTTCATGACCAAATTTCTTAGAATGCTCATGATCTCACTCAGAAAGCGTCCCGATCTGCTTATCGGCACCTCTGAAGTCATTCCCTTCATCGGTCTGTTGTTAAAAAAGCCTACCATTGTTGTCAATGAAGATGACGCAGAAGCGGTTCCTTATTTCAGCCGGATATCCTATCCATTTGCAACGCACATCATTGCACCGGCCGGGGTCTCGGTGGGTAAATGGAACCACAAACACATCGGATACAACGGATATCACGAACTGGCCTACCTGCATCCAAACTATTTTCGACCAAATACTCTGGTGTTAAAGAAATATCATTTGTCCAGGCCATTTTATATTATCCGTCTGGCCAAACTCAATGCACATCATGACAATGATAATCGCGGAATTTCGGATAGTGTTGTCTTTAAACTGTTAAAGGTATTGGGTACAGAGAACAGAATACTGATCAGTTCCGAACGGCCTGTAGACAAGTCTCTGCAACCATTTCTGATCAAAATTGATGCGCATGATATGCATCATTTGCTTTATTTTGCGCAGCTTTATATCGGAGACAGTCAAACGATGGCTGCAGAAGCTGCTATTTTAGGCACACCTTCTATTCGATTCAAT
>CAYNUX010000213.1:0-6965 GCA_964400115.1 uncultured Cytophagia bacterium | reverse complement strand
TAATAGACACCGGTAATAGAATTACCTGAAAAAGTTATCAAAATGTTGCGGGGTGTATTGGCATGTGCATACATTTCCAGGCCGGGTAGGGCATAAAGTTGATTGCTGCCATTGATTTTTATGCTCGAGTTGTCGACTCTGACATTGACCGCTCTGGTACTGACACTGGTTGCATTGCCCCCCTGGGGATATTCATTGCCGATAACATAATCCGCATCATTGACATGATCCGTACCATCGGCAAAGCCAGAGGGCACGCCTTTGAGCTTTGTCCACTGTACCGGATTCGAGGATGAATTGATCGTGCCGCTGGTGTTGAGATTGGATTTGGTATAATAATTGGGCTTGTCGCCGCTCCAGATGGGATCCGATTCTGTCAGAGAAACATCGGCATAGAGCTGACCGCTGCCATTCAACTTTATCGTCGAATTGTCTACTTTGACACTGACCTGTCGCCCGGAAACCGCTACACCACTGCCTGCGGTGGGATATTCGTTGCCGATGACAGCATCGGCATCATCTACCATATCGGTCCAGGTTGCTGTGACCTGAGGCAGACTATTGCTTCTCGTTAGGGTCAGAGTTTTGGTTGTCGTACCGTCGACCGTTGCTCCTGATACCACTCCATCAGCGCCGCTGCCTTGTTTGTCTTCGACCACACCGAGGTTTCCATTTGCATCCACCGTAAGAACCGGATAGGTCAGGGATCCTTTCACCAGACTCTGGAATCTTATCGTGCCGGAAACATCCAGACTTGCAGAGGGTGTTGCAGTTCCCAAACCAATACCCACATTCCCGTCGTTTGTCACTTTCATGATCACTGTACCGGATTCATTTTTTACCTGAAACTGTGCGAGTCCCAGCGATCCATATGCTGTGAGGGTCATTTGAATCAGTAACGCATATCTCATGATGTTAGCCTCATATTAATAAAAGAATTTTCTTTTGTTGCTGTTGCGCAATAACTATGCCAGGTAAAGGTTTAACTGTTTTTTACCAGAGTTATTTATCGGAATGTAACGATAAAAAACAGTAGTTTATGTCATGTCAAGAAGAAAATAATATTCGAATCGAGGTGATTCAGGTTCAAGAACTCTAATGCTCAAGTGATTGTCAAAACCCGGTGACAGGTTGGAATAAAAACGCGCAAAACATGGATATGGAAACATGAAAAAAAGGCCCTGGAGAGGATCCAGGGCCACGTTACAGTAACAATATCCTGCAGACTATTTTATCAACATCATTCGTTTGGTCGCTAAAAAATCTCCTGCCTGCAACCGATAGAAATAAATACCTGATGGATAACGGGTGGCATTCCAACTGATCTGATGCATTCCCGCTTGCTGAACCTCATTGACCAAAATCTCGAGACGCTTGCCCGTAATATCATAAACAGCCAGGATTACTGGTGACTCTTTGGCGAGATGATAATCGATCGTGGTGACGGGATTGAATGGATTGGGATAGTTCTGTACAAGAGCAAATCCTTCGATAACCGCAAACGAGTCTTTATGCGTGGCCGGTAAGGCACCACCCTTTGCATCCGTGTCGACTCCAAACTCTACAACCTGTCGATAGCCACCCTGGCCCCAGGCCGGGGCGAGCAGACGCAATTTGACATATTTGGCTGTCACCATTTTGCCGAGATGATAATACCGCATGTTGCCATTTCCAACCCTGCGGATGGCTTTGACAGACATAAAATCCTCTTCCTCGGTTCCGGTGGTCGACACCATGATCTCAAACAAGGTGGTTTGCAAACCCGGCAACCCATCATCTGCAATACCATTATCGGTTTGCACGGCGACCTGATTGAATCGATACATCTGGTCATCCGCGAATTTAAAAATGGCCCAGGCCGGTGCATAGGCATCGCCTTCGCCTTTGGCCCAGGTCGATCCGTCAAATCCGGTGACATCTCTATCAATCGCATTGTCCCAGCCGCGTTGATCACGGCCTTTGCCAAAGGTCGGCGAGCCCTGAACGAATTCGAGCCCGTTATCCGCATAATCGGTTCCCGGCGTTGGATCGGGATCGTCTTGCTCATCGACGGCAAATTCAATCTCTACGGCGTTACCGTTTTCATCCTTGTCAATGACCACCCCGTTTGCAGACGCCATCAGCAGCTTTGTACCGCCCTCATAGGGCGTCAAGGTTGTTTGATAGACGCCGGGACGGGTTTCGGTAAAATCGGTAAATTCATCGTGATGGCTGGATGGCATGACCAGGGATGAAAAGGCAAAGAACTCGATGTCCTGTTCGGTTTTTCCGGAAAGCGGGTCGCCCTGATCATCAAAAAGAGTGAGGGTGACCGTTGCAGTGTTTCCGGTGGCGTCGAGTTCAGCATCGAGAACGCTGGCGTCATAGTCGGCCAAATCGGTGTCAAACCATGCTTCGAATTCACCCAGATAGTTCCATTTTTGTCCGGCAGGCTCTAACAACACGAGTTTGATATATTTGGCTTGAATATGATCGACGCTCCACTCTTGCCAGTCCCATGCCAAATCACCGGCTTGAGTGATATTGTTGGTTTTTTCCCCTTCCAGAGCCAGAGTGAAATCGCTGTCAGCCATACCGGTGGTAGAGACCCAGACCTGAAATTTTTGCACGTGATGCCACGGATGACCGATGCCGGTATTGTTCATCAAACGCAGGGTATGCAGGGGTCGAGTCGAGCCATCGATAAACTCAAAAATGGCCCATGGATTGCCGGACGCATCGGCCTGGGTGATCGTGGTGCCGTCATGACCATGCAGATCTCCGTCAACCGCGTTTTCCCAGCCATATTTTTCAGCCGGACTGCCAGACACAAAGGCGAGCTGACCATAGCCCCCGGGTTCATAGATCTGAACAAAATCATCGAATCCTTCTTGATCATAGCTCACATTAAAAGCGGACGAGCCCGGATTCCAGGTTCCCGGCATATAATAGGTTAATGGAGTCATGTTTGGCGAAGAGCCACCATTGCCGAATTGCCAGGTGCCACCATCAGGCACATGAGAGTAAAAATTAACCACCAGCGGTGGAAACCCGATATTCCGATCCGAGTCGATCGTGACTTCATCCTCGAGGATTTGACAGTTTCCCCGGTCATCTGCAAAGAGGGCACCGACCAGGTTGGTCAGATTCACCGCAAAATCTTCGTTCGGTTCAGCGAAAACATCACCGATAACAGCGACATCGAGGGAGGTGGTTTGATCGTTGACGGCAATCGAGTCGCTGTTGCTGTGGGTGACATAATCCTTGTCAGCCGTGGCGGTGCTGTCGGCTGTTGCCCAATCAAAAGTGATGGGGGCGCCTGTATCGTTGGGTTTATCGAGGCTGACGGTAAAGGTTCCTGTGGTGTTGCCCTCGTTACCCTCGGTCACGGTGATGTCATCGATGCTGAGGCGGGGCTTGCCCTGAAGTATGATCTCGTATTCACCGATTCCAAAAGGAATCGGAATTCCGGAAGTGACCAACAGGTAATACTTGCCTGCATTGGCCAACCAGAAATCAAAATATTTATCATGATTGCTCAGACTTTGGAACAATCCGACTTGAAGTTCGTGATGGGTTGCATCATAGAGAATGACCAGGGGTCTGAGATCAGCCAGGCCGGAGGGAGTGTTGATCTCTACATGCAAATTTTCATTGCCAGGCGATTCAAAGGTAAAAAAATCGTATTCACCAAAATGGGAAATCGTGTTCGTGCCCATGGCCTCGTTCTGATTGATGGTAAGGGGAGTGGCATTTGCAGGAGAGTTGTTGGGTTCATTGTTGTCCGGATCCATCTTGGCAAGTCCGAGATGATAAGATTTATCAGAGGTTGTGTAATTTTTACAGTCCACGCGAATGTAATACACCCCATCAGCCGGAAGCTCTAATCCGATAGGGAGGGTTACTTTAGAATCGATTTCATTCAATGCCGCATCCAATAGCGTGATTCGGGTAGTGACTCCCAGGCCAAAGGCAATGTTGTAAAGCGTCACATGGTCCCCTTGTTGACCGTTGAATTTGAACCAGTCTTGATCATTTTTGGGAGGATGGAACAACTTTTTTTTGCCTTCTGCTTTAAAGGATGTTTCCGTGGTATTGTAAGGTACCGTAACAGCGGATCCGGCATTGTTATTGGCCTCATCAGCCTGGATCGTGTTTTCCTGACCGGTTCCCTGAACCGTTTCGGTATTTCTTTGTTCGAGCAGCTCTTTTTTATACGATTCGAGAAGAGATTGCGAGTTTTTGAATCCCATATTGTCGAAATAACTCTGCATCTCGGCCAGTCGGGTATTGAGCCACTCTTGTTCGTTGTTGGTCTCCTTGTTTGCCGCCACGAGCTGATTGATCCCGGCAAACAGAAGAAAGAAAAAGATAAACCCTTTTTTCATCGTTTGATTCCCCTCGTTAATGAATTCTTTTTTTGTCTGGTGCGGTACAGATATATATATTTATTCTGGCCTCCCTGTTTTAGGTCTTTATTTCTGGAATTATAGGGATTTGAAACAAAGGTATTGTGCTCTTTTTGAAATAGTGACATAGAACTGGCTGTTTTACATCGATCATACTTGCTTTTCTTATATACGAGTTCTTTGAGATATTATAACGCACTAAAAAAAAGTTCAACACGGTTGGGCAAAGATGCAGTCAAAGAGGTGAGGTCATTAGAGGAATTCTCTTCCCCCGATGCGATTTCCTGATAATTTAAGAGCGTGCGGTAAATGTATAATAAAAAAACATAAACAAGATTGTAATTAAATGCAATAAAAAAATGCTTGATTCACGGTCATAATGTTTCATACGGTTTAACCATTTTTAATATTCAGATCACTTTTGACCGAAATAGACAACGGTCAACGCAGAGAACCTGGCGCAGCCGTTGGCCGCGACTCAATTTATTATGACAATTCTTCAGGGTATTGTTTTTCTAAAAATTATGGCCTCAAATACTCACGCGCATTGAACACCTTTGGCTATTTTTTTGGTTCTGTGACAGAGGGGGAGGAGGGGGTACGTGTTGGCTGAGAGTCGTGCCTTCACAGGGCTGAGTCACTATTTTTTCCTGCGCCCCCGCGCCTGTGCGAGAGGCTTTTGGGATGCGTTCATCTGTGGTAATGCTGTAAACAAAAAAAGGGATGAAAAACTAATTTCATCCCTTTTTAACAGTCGGGGTGCAGAGATTCGAACTCTGGACTTCCTGCTCCCAAAGCAGGCGCGCTAACCGGGCTGCGCTACACCCCGTAGATATACCACCATCCTGGCCAGTGCACGGCCGCGATGGCTGATGTTGTTTTTTTCAGCAAGGGTCATCTCGGCAAAGGTCTTGTCCTGTTCAGGCACAAGAAACACCGGATCATACCCAAAGCCCTGCTCACCTCGTTTTGTTTCGGTAATCAACCCCTGGCACTCGCCTTCGGCGAGTTGCTCGGTATCGTCATACACAAACGCCATGACCGTTCGAAACCGGGCCTGGCGACGGGAGGGAGGCACTCCCTCGAGTTCGTTTAAAAGCTTGTTGACATTATCCTCATAAGACGCTCCGGGACCGGCATAGCGGCTGGAATAGACTCCGGGTGCTCCGTTCAAGGCATCCACTTCCAGTCCGGTATCATCTGCAAGAGCAGGGAGGCCGGTGGCCCGGGCCAGTTCCCGGGCTTTTTTCAGGGCATTGCCCTCCAGTGTATCCTGATCTTCGTCTACATCCGGAACATCGACATCGAAAGCTGAAACGATATTGAGATTCAAATCTTGTAAGGCATTGGCAATCTCTTTGATTTTATCGCGATTGCGCGTTGCCAGTAATAGGGACTCTATTTTAACCAACGACTTGCTGTTCATTGCATTTACAAACCGGTACCATTTTTTCTTTGAACCGCCAGGCAGAATTCTTTTCGTTCTTGAAAGAATCGATGACCTTATACATGGTCATCACCTGATTGCATTTCAGACAAACGCGCTGCTGCGCGACTCCTTGTCCGGTCTTGGCTACTTTGGAGGCAAAACTACGATCCTTTGCCATTACGCTATCTCCTATATCAAAATTCAAGAAAACAGATCTTAATTTAAACATTTTTTCAACAAAGTCAACAGAAAAAAATCACCATATAACTATTTTTTGAGAAAAAGGGGATTACCTGGCAGACGGCCTGTTATTGTACCATAGAACGCAGGGTCTTGAGTTCCCGTTCCATCTGCCGAATGCGTTGCATAATTTCTCTTTGATTTGAGGGGGTAGGCCTTGCGGTCATGACCTGTGATGAGGAATAGGAAGTACGGATAACGGTTTGTTGCAAAGGAGAATTAGATTCCCCCAGGGTTACCGGGATACTGTGTGCCGTATCTCCGCGCTGTATCGAGAGTTTTATAGTCGTCCCCGGTTCCTGCGAGCGGATATACTCTGCGAGATCGCGGGCATTTTGCAGTGATTTTTCATCGACCTCTTTGACCAGATCGCCGCTTTCCAGCCCGGCTTTAGCGGCTGGGCTGCTGGGCACGACATTACTGATATGAACCCAGCCTGATTTTTCTGGATAATCTCTGGCTGAGACTCCGATCCAGCCATGTTGGTTCAGGGGTGTATTTTCGAGTCTTTTGATTTGTGCGGCCAAAAAGTCTACCGGATACGCCAATGTGGCGGATGTCGCCATAAATTCGCTTCCTGCATAGGGATCGGAAGGAGAGGAGGATATCTTGGCAGCGATCATGCCGACCAATTCTCCCCGGGTATTAAAGATAGGGCCTCCGACACTGCCTGCTGTAATATTTGCTGAAATTTGTAATAGTCCGTCCGGTCGAATGCCATTGACAATCCCGACACTCACTCCTGGTGCGACCCCCAGAGAATTACCCATGATCGTGACCCAGGAACCGGGGAGAGTCGGTGCTTTCTCGGCAAAACGAACAGGCTTGAGATTGCCCTCTTTAACAGAGAGAATCGCGAATCCGTATTGAGCATCGAGGCTTTTAATTTCTGCCTGTACGGTCAAAGA
>CAYNUX010000212.1:0-6990 GCA_964400115.1 uncultured Cytophagia bacterium | reverse complement strand
CGAGATCGTTTCACGTGACTGGAGTTCAGACGTGTGCTCTTCCGATCTCTATCTCTTGTCCGCTGACCCGGTGACCCTGGATCTTTCCGGGGCCAAGGGCGAATTTACAGTGCATTGGTTCAATCCCAGGTCAGGGGAAGACTTTTCTGTTCGAACCCTCGATGGCGGAACCCTTGTCGACCTGGGCACCCCTCCTGAGAACGATGGACAGGATTGGGTAATTAGGGTTGCCAAAGAATAGAAATTTCCTAACTCTAAATAAAGAGGAGTATAGATTATGAAAACGCAATCCATATTTGTGCTCATATTAATATTCATGGTGACGGTTTTTGCTCAGCAGAGAGAAACAGAGCCGGTCACGCTGCAAGCCATTTCCGACAACCTTTATCAGGTGCTTGGGGGCAGAGGCGCCAATGGCGGAGCGGTTATCGGAGAAAACGGTGTGCTGCTCATCGATACCAAGATGACCCGGGAATCGCAACAACAGGTGTTCGATGAAATCGCCAAACAAACCGACCTCCCCATCCGCTATCTGTTCAATACGCACAGCGACGGCGACCATATCAACGGCAATGTGTTTTTCCCCGAATCAACGATCATCATTGCACATGAAAACTGCCTCGCCGATTTCTTTAAACCCAATAGAAGAGGTGAGCCCTCTGACTGGAGAACACCCGAAAAAATCGACTTTGTCCCCTCTCTGACCTTTCGCGACAAAATGGATATCTATCTGGGGGCAAAGCACATCGAATTGTGGTACTTTGGTGTGGGGCATACCACCGGTGATGCCGTGGTCTATTTTCCTGAGGAAAAAACCGCGTTTATCGGTGACCAGGTGTTTAGCGGCCGGCCACAGCTGATCCACTCTTATAAAGGCGGAAACTCGTTTCAGCACGTTCAAACTGTCCAAAAGATACTGGACACACTGGATGCGGAAAAATTCTGCACCGGCCATTCTGATATTCTCAGCCGGCAGAATCTGCAAAGTCATATCATAAAGATGAAAGCCCTGCAGGACAAAATCAAAAACATGGTCGAGGCGCAACAAAGTCTGGATGAAATAAAGGCTGCCTTCGAGGAAAACGAGGGGAGACTGGTAGAATCGGTATACGCAGAATTACAAAGCCGTTGAAATGTGCTAATGCCGGGTAAATGCAGAATGCAGAATGCAGAATGAAAAATTGACCAGGGACACCGGTACCGAAAAAAATTTTCCGGGTATGAGCTAGCGGCCAGATGACTCGTAGTATGTGATATGTGACAAAAGACAACTCAGAATCGAATCTGAACGATCAATGCTCTTGGGATTCTCATCGCTCAAATCCGACCCATACGGTTTATTCTCTGATCACCGCTTTGGTAACAGGAGATTCGAATTCGATTTGTTCGGACGCAAACCCGTCAAGAAAAACCGCTCCGGTATACTCGCCCGTTAACAATAACGGCTCTCCTGCCGCCTGGTCTTTGAGATCGACCTGATCGAGAAAGAGTTCGAATACATCTTTGGCAATCATGGCCCGTTCCTTGCTTTGCACAGAGACGTTTTTGAATGTCACATTTTTCACTCTCTGCATCCGCACACCCTTTTCCGCATTGACCACCTGAATATCCTCGAGCGTGATATTTTCCAGCCACTTTTCAGGCAGACCGATCATGATAATGGCTTCAGGCACCCCGTCTATTGTGACATTTTT
The DNA here is from genome assembly GCA_964400115.1 of uncultured Cytophagia bacterium. Taxonomy (GTDB): domain Bacteria; phylum Zhuqueibacterota; class Zhuqueibacteria; order Residuimicrobiales; family Oceaniaggregativiventaceae; genus Oceaniaggregativivens. The sequence goes on along the minus strand of CAYNUX010000212.1, from coordinate 5,296 downwards.
GATATCGATATTGCGAATCAGAGGAGACGGACCGGTCGGCTCGGGTCCGGAATAATAGGTATTGAAATTAATAGCCTGTTGATCGATATTTTTCATTCTTACATCACGGATAATGATATTTTCGATCACATTCCCCCGCCCTCGTTCGGTCTTGAACCGGATACCGCGGTCAGAGCCCTCGAAATAGGCATCATAGACATAGACATTCCTGATACCACCGGATGTTTCACTGCCAAACACGATGCCGCCGCTGCCCGTGCGCACATTTTTGGCTTCAAAGTGACGCACCACCACATTTTTGGTGGGACGATCGATTTGCAGAGCCTCTTCATTCAAGCCCGATTTCAGGACCACGGCATCGTCGCCGGTCTGAAAATGGTTGTATTCGATCAGGATATCCTCTGACGAGTCGGGAATAATACCATCGCCATTGGGCGCTCTGAGACTGTTGACCGTGATATCGCGAACAATAATGTTTTTGCTATAGATCAGATGCACATTCCACATGGGGGAATCCTTGAGCGTGATCCCTTCCACCAGGATGTTTTGGCATTTCCAAAAAATCATAAAATGAGGTCGCATGCCTTCCAGTCCGGCTCCCTTGCCAAACATCCGCCGGGACAAAGGGACTTTGGTGACCTCGGTTCTCTTGCCATGATCATGCTCTCTGGCCCATGCCCACCAGTGATCACCATGGCCATCCAGAACGCCTTTGCCGGTAACCGCAACATTTTCCAGTTCAAAGGCATAGATCAGAGGAGAATAGTTATAAGCTTCAACCCCTTCATTTCGCTGGCGCACCACAGGCAGATAATCCTCTTTATCCTCACTGAAATGAACGACCGCCCCTTTTGCCACGTGCAGATTGATATGGCTTTGCAAATGAATGGGACCAGTAAGCCACTCGCCGGCAGGAATCAGAACCTGTCCCCCTCCTGCTGCTGAAGCGGCCTCGATAGCTCGATGGATCGGCCCGGTATTTTTAAATGAGGCATCTTTTGCCATGGATTTGGCACCATAATCCACAATGTTAAAAACTTGATCGGGGAAATCAGGTCTTTTGAATTCGGGCAAATCAAAAGGGGCATTGACAGGAGCGATCTCGTGCGGAACCTCCGTGATCTGTGCGTCGATGCATTGTTGTACACCCATCGACAAAACCATCAACAGAACCCACATTTGCATAAAACCTGTGTTTGTGCGTTTCAATATTTTCATTACCTTTACCTTTATAAATGTTAATCGTTATTCCGCTTTATCCGAGCGGTCATCCCTCTGGAATTTTTCCAACAAGTTCATCATCTCCTTTACTCTATCCGGATAATTTTTGCTCAAATCTTTCGTTTCCCTGAAATCGTTTTTCAGGTCAAACAATTCTGCTGTATTGGAATTTCTGTGCAAAATCAGTTTCCATTGACCCTCTCGCACGGCATAGGCCTGACTTGTTTTCCAATACATGGGATGGTTTTTTTCGGATTTACCCGACACCAGGGGCCAGACATTTTTTCCGTCTGTCTGTGCTTGCAGAGCTGCGCCCGGATTCGCCAGACTGTACAAGGTCGGCATCCAGTCAGAGATATGAATGGGCACATCGAGGGCGCCGGGTTCGAGTTGTCCCGGCCAGTTGATAAAAGCAGGCACTCTGATGCCTCCTTCATACAGATCCCCTTTCCAGCCCCGCAGGGGAAAATTGTTGCCCAGAACATCATGGGGTTTGGTCGCATATTTGCCCCGGTATTCGGTTTCACTCTGCCAGCTATGCTGCCCGCCGTTGTCACTGATGAACAGGATGACAGTGTTTTCACGCTGTCCGGTCTTTTCCAGCGCCTCTACGATTTTGCCGATGCCCGCATCCATATGGGTGACGCTGGCAGCGAACCATTTGCGGGAGGGGTGTAGATTCACATCGTCATAGAGTGATGTCCATTCATTCGGTTCATCCAGGGGATAGTGAGGCACGCTGTAGGCGACATAGAGAAAAAATGGATTCCCGGTTTTCTTTTCAATGACCCGGATGGCCTCCTGTGTAATGAGGTCGGTCGCATGGCCCTCTTCCTCGAGGTATTCGTCATTGCGGTGCCAGGACTTGCGGCTGGTCAGTTCGGTCTCTTTTTTATATTCATGGGTATAGGGATCGATTTGACCGTCGAAATAGCCATACGAAGACTGGAATCCATATTTCAATGGCGTATAGGGTGGCGAGCCCATATGCCATTTCCCGGAAATCGCGGTTTCATAACCCTTGTCAGCCAGTACAGAGGCCATGGTCGGATCGCCGAGATCGATGACCTCGCCGTAATCCGGACCCAGCACACCATAACGACTGGGATATTTGCCCGTCATGAGACTGACGCGTGTCGGCGTACAGGTGGGCATGACATAATGCTGGTCAAAGCGAATGCCGGTAGATGCGAGTTTGTCGAGATGTGGCGTTTTGATCGAGGATCCATAATACCCGATATCCCGCCATCCCAGGTCATCGGGGACAATGACAATCATATTGGGTTTGCTCGCGGGTTTGGCGTCCCCTGCGAATGGCCATGCCGCAACAGCGCCACTGGCCACCATTGTTTTTAAAAACATACGTCTGTTTATACTCTTGTCCATGCGCTCCCTTTCCATATATATAGATCAAGATTTAAACCATCAAAGGGTTATACCAATATAGACTTTTTTGACATTTTTCCAATGAGAAATCAATCACCGCAATTTTTCAAGGGAAAAAACTCTTGATCTTTTTGCTTTGGCAAAAAACGGTTAATGCCTCGTTTTATCGAGTCAGGAATAAATTTCCGGCCTTTTCTCTGTGCCGTCCGCGAGCTCTGGTAGAACTTTTTTAAAAGCCTCTAGTATCGCAAAAGTTTTCAAAATTGGGAGGGGTGTCGAGAATAGAGGAGAGCATTTCTTTAGGGGGGTACACCGGGATTAGAATGCCATTCGCACCCCAAGTGTAGGCAATATGCCAATGGAAAAAGCATCTCGTTCTATACGGGGGATAAAGCCGGATTCACCCTGTACCACTTTGGGATTCCAATTGACATCCTGATAATACAAGACATTTTTTCGGTTGTAAATATTTCTGACTGAAAGATAGGGCGAGAAATGAAAGCCTTTTTTTTGAATTTCCTGAAAAAATGATATATCCAGACGATGATAAGGAGGATAACGGATTCTGCCTCTCGGGACATGAACAGAATATGATCCATGATCAAACACGTTTTCATAGGGTCTAAATGGATCGAAAGCAAGATAATCCGGTCGTATTGCATGATATTCCAGAGGATTGTAGGGTTGTCCGGTATAGGCGATGAAATGGAAAGAGAAACCAATCTTTTTCCATAATTTGCGTTTTCCTGTGAGTTGAAATTGATGACGATGGTCAAAGTTTGTGTCATATCTGCCGGTCTCATTCGTTCGCCAGCTATGTGCCCACGTATAATGCGACAAAAGATGAAATCCAAGTAATTCACCCTCATAGCTCAGTTCCATTCCCAAGGCTTTGCCGCTGCTGGATATAAATTTGGGTGCCGGCGTTGTTGAAGTGAGCAATTCGTGCATGGATTTCACATAGAACATCGACGAAATTTTGTGATCCTTGGGCAATATCATGCTTCCCGATAGAAAGGCATAATTTGCGGTTTCCGGTTTTACATCCGGCGATAAAAACAAATCTAAAAAGGTAATAAACCCCTGTTCCAGAGCAGAAGACAGCCCCTGACTAGTACGTCCGACTCCCAGGGTTATGTCTGTTGTCTTTACATTTTTCCACTTTATGGTTATTCTGGGATCAATTGCAGGGGCTTTAAAAGCAGACCACTTTGTCATGCGAAGGCCATAACGCATCGAGAATGGATTCCAAACAGATTCCCGTTCGATATAGCCGGAGAATGAAAACAAATTTTTCCGACAAGAAAACTGATCGATATCTGCATAATCGAAAAACAACATGATTTTGTCATAATTTGACTCGTACCGGCCATCCCAACCATAATCCAAATGATACCTTGCAAGTTGTCCCCCAAAACGAACCAAAGCTTTGGAAGATCGCTTGACGGCATCGGCTTTGAAGGTCCAGTCTGAAAACCGGTTTGTAATTTTGCTGGCATTTTCTTTATTATAGATATGAATATCTGCAACCACCCGATTCTTATCTGTAAAAAAAGAGGAACCCAATGGTTCCGAAAATTCTGCAGATTTTTCTTTCAGGGCACTATTGTCGTATTGGCTGTGAAACAATACAAAGTCGAATGCCAACGGTTCTTTTTCATATTGCCAGTGAACCCCAATACTGTGGTTGGTCCATGAAAGATTGTCTCGAGTTGTCAACTCATATTTCACTCGGTCTTGACTCGTCGCTGATGTGAGGTATTGCTTGTCGGTTTTATCAAGTGAAAACGCATCTTGGTTTTGAAAGAACATAACATCATAATTCAGACGTGTATCGGAAAATTTTAAATAGGAATCAGAATAATGATAGGGCACATCTACCCGGGCGAATTTGGCTAGCTCAAAAAAGCTTAACCGCCCCGAAGCAAGCAGACTGTAGCGCTGATCGAACTGTTTCCCGAATGTCAAATCTATGCCAAGCAAATTTGTATCGATCCGATTGACAAATCGATCATCAGGAGTTTTGGATTGAATATCCAGGACAGCGCTAAGCCGGTCTCCATATGCAGCGGAAAAACCTCCGCCGGAAAAATAAACTTTATCGATCATGTCCATAGCAAACGCAGACGCCAATCCAAACAAATGGTAGGGATAATAAATGGTCATGCCATCCAACAATACAAGATTTTGATCCGGGTCACCACCCCGGACACTGAACTGAGGTTGTGCTTCATTTGCAGTAGACACTCCAGGGAGAGCTCGCAAAGCGCGGAACAAGTCTGCTTGAATTGTTACAGGCATCATTCGCAAATCCGCCCAATCCATGCGGATGGCAGCCGGATCCATACGATAGAGATCGGGAATAGAATCAATACGTGAGGCAAAAATTTGTATTTCTTCCATTTTTAAAATACCCGGGGTGAGAGCGATCACAAAGGTGGAATCAGGGAGGTCGGAAGAAATTGGCATGCGAACAGGTTCATAACCTATGAATTGCACATATAGAGTATCTGAACTCACTTGCGGCAATGATTGTATGAAACGCCCCTGCTCGTCGGTGGTCGTTCCTCGTTTTGAAATCAGAAATTGAACATTGGCTTTAGCCAAGGGCTTGCCGGTTGATTTGTCGATCACACGTCCCTTGATGGTTATAGCCGTACACCATGAAGCATAAAAATAAAAGATGACA
>CAYNUX010000211.1:0-7011 GCA_964400115.1 uncultured Cytophagia bacterium | reverse complement strand
ACATTTAACATAATTTTAATCAGTTTTTTAGTACTAACCCAGAATGCGTTTGGCCAGGATTCAAGCCGAACTAATGCCAAAGCATTTATCAAAGCACCAGATCAGGAAAGGCAGGAATCTGCTGGCCATCCCCAACAAAGCCCGGACTCGGGTTCAGCAGTTGTCGCGCCTTTCGAACCTGCAATATCAGATGGCCTAACCGATTCAGGTCGTATTTCGATGCCAGATAGCTCTGGTGCCTTTATGGGACCAAAAATGAAACGGTTTGAACCAGAGACCTTACCCTTTGACGATCAGGAAAAAGGCCCACATCGTTTTCATGGACTGAAATTTATCGATGAAGATGGCGACGGCATCAATGACTTGCTCATACCCGGCAGAGGCCACGGACATTCGCCGATTCACTGGCAGCCATTGGAAAAAGGAGTGCGGGGTCGGCCAGGACCCGAAAAACAGAGTGGTTTCGACCGTAAAGACCCGGAAACAGAGCCCGGCAAGAATGGCCCGGGCGAAGGTGGCCCGGGTAGAGGACATGGCCCGGGAATGAACGGGAACAATTAATGGTTCAAGCACTGACTATAGACTATAGAGCTAAAACAGGAGTAACAAGATGAAAGCAATCAGTTCCATCTTGATAGGCTTGCTCTTTATTTCCATATCACAAGCTCAAATCTCTTTGGAAATAGAAAATCAAAACGGATATTCGAGCAACTCTTTTGCCAATTATAAAATTCAACCCGACTATTATTCCATATGGTCTTTACAAGCCCGTAAGGACTGGATCCAGTCGGAAAGCGGTTTTCGACTTTATTATCAGGGCAATGCCGGACTTTATCAAACATACAACGATCGCAACTATCACCGCCAGGGTTTAGGTGTCGCCTATTATCGCTATCTTGACACCAACCAGACCAATATGCTCTACGCAGAGTGGAGCGCAAGCAAACGGTTTCATAGTGAGCTCTATCGATGGTATGAAACAACGGATTTCGATGGTTATGTGAATCTCAAATGGGCGGTCATGCCGCAGTTGTATCTCTATGCCGGACTTGCACTGAATGGCAGCCAATTCAAAAATCTCGAAGCATTTTCAAATTGGCAACATACACTGTATCTGAGACTGGGCCGTTTTTTCAACACAGGCACAACGATCATGGCTGAAATCGATGTGATCAATAAAGCCTATAATCCAGAATCATCAGTGGAAACATCCGATCTGTTTCCGGATGTGGTGACCCTGGGCGAAGGAACAAGTCAGCAGATTGCCACAATGCTCAAGCTTGCACAGTCCCTCGGCAAAGGCACGGGTCTGAGTGGCCAGGCTTTGATTCGCAGGAACACCCGCAATTCTGTGCGTTATCTGGGCGCGTCCAGCGGTTATTATTATACAGATGAAGAATTATTCGATGACGTTTTCGGATATGAAAGCGAAGAATTTACCTTACAGTTGAAAAGCCGAATATTGTGGGGGGTAACCGCGACTTTGGGCAGTAATATCAGATTAAAAGACTATCAAAACCGTCTCGCACTGGATCTCGAGGGGGTAGCGTTTGAAGACGAGCGGCTTCGCAAGGATACCCGTACTTTTAGCTGGATCGAACTCAAGCGTCCATTAGGATTGGGTACGATTCCACCTTTACAAATCGGGGTGAGATATGGCATTCTTGACAATGAATCCAATGATCCCTATTACGATTATCGCAGCAGCTATTTCTCTATTTCTCTGAGCCAGGAATTTTAGAATAGCTGACCAGCTTTTATGGCGTTTCCTGGGATGGGACCACGACCCATGGCAGAAAAGCGGCCTCTGGACTTTATTTCTATCAGTTATCCGTCGGTGATCGTCAGGCAACACGAAAAATGCAACTCCTGAGGTAGATATGAAAACATTGCTCGGGATCGGAGCATTCTCTTGAGACTGCAAGGATACAGACCCGGTGACGAGGTTCGTGGAGACAAATCCCGAATCACTACCGGAACGGAAACAGAGTGGCAATTCAGTTATCCCTATGCCCTGACCATAGACATCCAGCATCAATCCTTAAAAACAGGATTTATTCCTTCCCGAACCGACACCTATTCCAATCAATACCTGGCACTGTCGTTGAGCGCAAGTCCGCTCTTTACCTTTAGCCTGGCATTCGATCGATCTGACAATCCGGTGGACGTCGATAATCCCCTTACACCGTTGCGTCTTGAAACCACCGCAAAAACCTGGGTTCATGGCACAACCAGCATCAGACTGAAATCATCCCATCAGTTGGATCTCTTTTATGGCGAACGACGTGGTGGCTTGATCTGCCTGTCAGGCACCTGCTTTGAAGTTTTGCCGTTCAAAGGCCTGGAATTTCGTTATGTTGCCAATTTCTGATTCGCACCACACAACCATCATCCACCATCTTTTTCTATCCGCAAAAAATTTCTGACACTGAATGAACTTTAGTGGCGAAATCGGGAAGGAATTCCTTGATATTTTCACTAAAATGTTTAATTTCTGCATATCACATCTTTCTCTTTACTCTATGCTCAACGACAAGATCCTTCAGGGATCGTCTTTAAAGGAGATATCATGAATATTCTGGTTATCAACTGTGGTAGTTCATCTCTGAAATTCCAATTGATAGAAGTCAATACGGAAAAGGTTGTCGCCAAAGGACAGGTGGAAAAGATCGGGTCCAGCGAAGCGATCCTGACATTTAAGCCCACTGAAAAAAACAATATTGTACAAACACGAGAGATCCTCGATCACGACACAGCCCTCTCGTTGGTGCTGGCTATTCTTATGCATCCTGAAAATGGTGTCATCGAAGACAAATCGGATATCACTGCCATCGGCCACCGAATCGTACATGGTGGAGAAGATTTTAACGAATCTGCTTTGATCACAGACAAGGTCAAGGATGGGGTGCGGAAATGCATTCAGTTTGCACCGCTTCACAATCCGCATAACCTCAAAGGCATCCAAGTCTGCGAAATACTTTTAGCCGGTATCCCACAAGTGGCCGTCTTTGACACGGCATTTCATAATACTCTGCCTGCCAAAGCGTACATGTATGCGCTACCGCTGGCGCTTTACAGAAAGCATAAAATCCGGCGATACGGATTTCATGGTACATCGCACATGTTTGTCGCACACAAGGCCGCAGAAATCGTGGGCAAGCCCCTTGAAAAGCTCAAAATCATCACCTGCCATCTCGGCAATGGCGCCAGCGTCACGGCGATCGATGGCGGCAAGTCCGTTGAAACCAGCATGGGCTTTACACCCCTGGAAGGTCTGGTCATGGGCACACGCTGCGGTGATATCGACCCCGCTCTGGTTCCCTATATCGCTAAACTGGAAAAACTGACACTGGATCAAGTCGATGCACTGCTCAATAAAAACAGCGGCATGCTGGGGCTCACCGAGACGACCAATGACCTGCGAGAAATCGAAATGGAAGCCGAAAGCGGCAGTGAGACCCATATCCTGGCCCTGGACATTTTTTGCCATCGCATTAAAAAATATGTCGGTGCCTATGCAGCATTTCTCAATGGTATAGATATTCTGGTCTTTACCGCAGGAATCGGTGAACACTCTCCCTATGTAAGAAAACGCGTGTGTGATTCTCTTGGGTATCTGGGGGTATCCCTGGATGAAAAGGCAAACGACAAGGACGAGCTCCATATCGGTACAGGCAAAACACAGGTACTGGTGGTTCCCACAAATGAAGAATTAGCCATTGCCCGCGACACCAAACGAATTTATAAAAACATGCAGGCAGAGCTGGAAAAGCCTCAAGAACGCGATGATAGAGCTGCACCACAACTGAACAGTGATGATAAAGCCGAACTGATCAATATCTGGTTTAAAAACCCGCATATCAGTCTCTTTGAGCTGGCCGAAAAGCTGGAAAGCAAGACCGGCAAAAAACTCGCTGTGCAACGTCTGAAAAAAGAGATCGAAAATTGGGGACTGGACAAAGTCTCGGATGCCAAAAAAGCAGAATTGACCGGCAAATAAGCTGACCCTTTTCCAAAAACGGTTGATCCCGTTTGATCGTCATTCATAAAAACAAAATTATCGAGAGCGCAAGTAGGTAAAGAGAAAAGGGGTTAAATCCTGTTTTTCTTTGATATTTTGCGTTCTCTTTTCTCGGGCAATTTAACTTTTCTGCTCGTCCCCCTTTCATATAGCCGTTACGAGCGCCTTTGCATGAATTTATTTTTCTTTTTTTTCCTATCACGATCTGACTCTTTTTCCATAACCTCTTTAGGAAATCAATACAGTCAACGGTCAGGGATCCTCTAATCTTTATAACAAATAGCCGTATTTCGTGGCACTTTTGGTAACAATGCTCTATCCCCGAAAAACTCTGTTGCGTTGTATGGGTTTGAGAATTATTTTACATGAGGCTCTTTGATGAACCATTCTTTTCGGGAATGAAACCGGGGTTCAGTCAAGTTGTAACAAATGAAATCGTGAACGTTGTGGAGGAAAAATGAAAGAACTGAATCGGGATGAGAGTGGTTGGATTGTAGCGAATGCCTGGTTAAGCGCCCTTGAAGAGACGGCACGGGATTTCCATGGTAATCGTCCCAAAGCCTTTTGTGAGCGGGCTTATGAACATTCGACAGTGTCATTCTTGCGATATCTGGAAACCGATTATGGTATTTATCCCAAAAAGACGCATTCTATTCGTAAAGCCGTGGAGGAATATATTCGATTAGGTGTGATAGCTGGCTTGTTTGAGGATGCCAGTCAATTCGAGCTGTTTGAAGTAAATCCCAATCGCATTCAAATCCGGGCCACCCACTGTCCTTATGAAAGAGTGTGCAAAGGTCTCTCCCGGGAAGGGGTTGCTTTGCAAGACCTGACCTGTGCCCGTCTGGGGTGTTTTCGTGCTGCGGTGAAACTGCTGGCCGGCATCGATTGCACCTATGAAATCTCAGAACTTGACGACCATGGTTGCCAGGGATACATAGAACGCCGATAGGGAGTATTTATGGATAGAGAAAAATTGATAAATATTGTTCAACACAGCGATACCTGGCTTTCCCGGCGCCGCGCTCTGATCGCGCTTAGCCATCAGCATGATCCGACATTGTATGATCTGTATATTCATGCTCTGACCGATCCTGTAGGAGAGGTCCGTCATGCCGCAATCCTGGCTCTGTCCCGGCTGGGACAGAGTCAGGCGGTAGCAGAGCTGGCCAAACCGCGATTTCTGCAGTCACCCCATCTCAATATTCGCTGGGCCACAGTGCGTGCACTGGGACAGTTGGGTGACACGCACATCATTGACCGGCTGTTTCATCTGGTGGATGATCAAGAATGGTTGGTACGCAACGAGGCTATGGCTGTGATGCGGGAAAAAATCCGCATTTTGGTACAGGAGGGCGATCCGGCAAGAGCCAGCATTCTTATCCGCATGCTCGGCGTCAAGGACAAGGAAATCGTAGACCTGGCGATTCAGGGACTGATCGATTTGGAATCAGCCTGCATGGATATCCTTATCGATGCACTCAAAAATGTTCGTCCAGGCATTCGCAGACATGCAGCATTCGTGCTGGGCGAAGCCCGGGAAGATCGGGCGACTTCAAACCTGATCGACACGCTCGAGGATCAAAATCCTCAGGTTCGCGCGGCAGCAGTTACTGCCCTTGGCAAGATCCAGGACAAAGAATCATTGAAACATTTGGTGTCGATGCTGGGAGAGGCAGACCGGACGGTTTGTCGTGCGATTGTCGATGCTGTTATAAGATTCGGAGCCAATGCCATTCCCTATCTGCACAGTGCATTGCATCATAGCCGGGATAAAGCGAAAACCAGTGCAATCATCCAGGCTCTGGGTGAACTCAGACAACCGTCGAGCATGCCGCTTATCATGGATCACTTGAGCAGCACTTATTTTACGGTGCGAACCATCGCAGTCAAAGCGCTTTCTCGCTATGGGAGTCCTGTCATCGATTCTTTGCTTTCCATGCTCAATACAAACCGAACCGATATCTCAGAGTTGCTCGAAACGGCCAGAGACAATCCGGTTCTCGATAACCGGCTGCGAGCGATAGATGCCCTGGGCGCGCTACAAGACCACAGAGCCGCGGAATTGCTGAAAACATTATTGGAAGATGATGCACCCGAAATTTCCAAAGCTGCAAATGAGGCTTTGGTACAGATCGGCACCTCTGCCTGGGGACGTTGCGGTGCACTCATGATATTGGGTGAGATTGGCGATGAATCTATTGTCGCATTTGTGGTCAAGGCGTTAGAGGATGACTCTCCACATGTTCGTTTCGAGTCGGTCAAGGCTATCGGCCGCCTGAATGGCAAAGATGCGAACGAACAATTGATCGAGGTCGCCAAAGAAGATCCGGTTCAGGAAGTACGAACCGAAGCCTTGCGGCATTTGCGCGAATTGGCCGGTCACACAGATTCATTGTTTCAGTGCGCCCTGGATACACTGGAAGACGAACAAGCCAGTGTGCGCCTGGAATCCACACGAATTCTGGGTGATTTTGTCAGAGAATCGGCGATACAACCCCTGATGAAACGCCTGGCCGACCCGGTGTGGGGCGTTCGTGTCAGTGCGGAAAATGCCTTGTGCAGCTATGGCGACAAGATCGTGCCCAAGCTACTCAAACTCATCCGGCATGAACGCCAGGAAGCCCGCTATCGCGTCATCAGCGCCCTGGGACGCCTAGGCGATCAACGCGCTGTAGAACCATTGCGGCATATTCTACAAAACGAAGATCCACCCCCTAAAATTATGGAAATCACAAAACAGTCGCTGGCATTGTTTAAGTGAGAGTTGTGACATTGAATTGTTAAACTGTTGAATTGTTAAGAATTTAGAATCGGTGCTTCCGGGAAATCTCTAATCTTTTTCTGCAAACTCTTGGGTCAGAGCTCTACCTCTTTGCCCTGGCGTGAAAATAAAAAGGCCGTTCCCATCTATCCTACTTGAGAACGGCCTTGAATGGAGCGGGAAACGGGATTCGAACCCGCGACCCTCAGCTTGGGAAGCTGATGCT
>CAYNUX010000210.1:0-7031 GCA_964400115.1 uncultured Cytophagia bacterium | reverse complement strand
ACGATATCGTTTCACGTGACTGGAGTTCAGACGTGTGCTCTTCCGATCTGCCATAATCCAAAAAAGCACCCAAATAGAGGTTATCGGTGGTAAAATGTAGAAATCGTTTTTGCCACTGTCGAAAGATCGGCAACCGATAGGTCCATCGGGTAATCAGCTTTTTGCGCCCTTCAATACTGTAAAAAGGGTAACCTCGAACACCTGGCAACCCGCCACCAAAAAAATAAAAAAAGCTGTCCACCGGCCGGTCGATCCAGCCTCCTTGAATATTGACACCCAAACTGTGTGAAGAGAAAAGAGGATTGGTCAGATATTCTTTCCAATCCAGCTCGATTCTATGATAATTATAATCTGAATAAACTTCCTGTAAAGTGCCGTAATCGTTATTGGTACTAAAATCCTCAAAAAAATCGTTCCATTCATAGGCATAGGTAAAATCGATTTTTCTACCCGCAAAAGGAACGATAGAAGAGGTCACGCCGGGCAAAATACCATCCAGAGTCCAATCCACCTGGAATCTTGTACCTTTGAAATAGGTATTTCGCGGGGAGACCCATTCCTGATTCTGAAAAAGAAACTTTTTGATCTGACTGGTATAACGGGTATGAGCCAGAGTGGTTCGAACGGTTTGAGACCGGGTAGGATGAAATTGGCCACCAATATCTCCTTCCAGCATCGTAAACCCGATATCGACACCAACCTGCTCCGGGTAATCCTCGATTACCGCAATCGAACGTTCAATGTTGCGCGTGTTTGCATAAAGCTCGACAAATAATGTGGGAGTCAGCCCGCGATATTCGACGATGGCAAAGGCATCGAGATCTTTGACCGCATTCATGCCCACGCCTCCCAACAGGGAATATTTATCCAGGATATCACTGGCATAAAAATAGGTTCCCAATTTGACACGATTGGAATCCACCATCACTCTGGGCAAAAAGGCAAGGGTACCATAGGTCATGGAATACGGCTCGGTCTGGATGCCGGGCAATATGGTGTCATCATAGTCTGCGATTTGATTGATATGCACATCGTCTGAGATTTTGGGATCATCATCCAAGCCCAGTTTATAAAGCTCATCGTGCTGAGTGATATCGACATATTCGGCTTTAGCAGAATCCACCATTACCGGGGAGCGCAAAACAGCGACTTTATAGCCGTCATAACTAAAGTCAGAATAAGCGACATCGCCGGAATCGTTAACATGGGGCATAAATGCACCGCCTGTAACATTTGTCCATTGGCTAAAGGTGCTATCTTGCAAATTCATGCTATAAATATTATAAATCCCTGACTTGTCCCAGGAAAAGTAGACATGTTTCCCATCAGGTGAAATAGAGACATCCCGGGCATCATTTGTATCCCTGAGCAGATTCTGAATCGAACCATCCTCAAGTGATAGCATATTGATCTCACGGCCATGATTTCGGGATTGGACAAAAATGATGGATTTTCCATCGGGAGACCATTTAGGGGAATAAATTCCTTGGCCGTGCTGGAAATGTGTCAGAGGCTCGATGATTACGGAATCGATCTTTACGAGAACCAGGTTGTCGGTACCATCTTTTTGAGTGACAGCGACAAATCGATCGGCATCAGGATGCCAATCGGGCTCGACCAATCGTTTTCCTCGAGTGATTTGTTTTTCCTTTTCATTCTCCAGATCATACACAAAAAGATCGTACACATAAGATCCATGATCCACCGAATTACGTCGAGCGTATGCCAGTTGCTTTCCGTTCGGAGACCACGAGAGCAAAGAGTTTACCCCTCCCTTGAGCATTTTTTCTTTCTTGGTTTTTACATCATATAGTTTCATACTGGTCATTGATAAATAATCACTGGCCTTGCCACCACAATACGCCACCTTACTGCCATCCGGAGACCAGGCAGGATAGACATTTCCGATGCCCTTTTCTGTTATCAAATCTCCCTGGCGAATATTTTGCCTGATCGTTTGCAAGCGTTTTTCATAATAATGAACCATGTTTTGGTGCCACTGCTCATAAAGGTCATCGCCATCGATGCCCGTAACCGATTTCAAAGCACCATCAATAGAGAACGTAAAAGGCTTTGTTAAATGTTTTGCCAATTGTGAAAGAGATTCAGGCCCCCAATTCTTGGCAATATAACGGGTAAAGGCATACCCTGCATTGTAGGTTCTCTCGTTTCCCAGACTATTTTTACCAAAGACACCCATTTGATTCAAGGTAAGCGATTGATCTTGCAGAATCGCTGTACGTATGAGCATATCCCGATGGGTGTCCCAACGTTCATAATCCAACCCATCGATCTGATATTGAGCCATACCTTCGGCCAGCCACATGGGAATCACGGTCATTGGTATTGGATATGATGCAATAACATTGGGATATCCATAGAGAACATCGGGACGCTTTTCTTTTTCATAATTGAATACCTGAAAAAAAAGAGACGGAATGCGTCTGGGTAATTTTCGGCTGGCCCCCAGAGAGATCATGTGAGCAAACTCGTGGGTTACGACATTGCGGAGCCAGTTATGCGTACCACGCAAAATAAATGTCATTTTTGGAGCCCAGATCTCGACTTTATTATCATAATAAAAAGCCGCGCCATTGGAATTATCATCGAAATCTTTGATGATAAAGTGAATAATTCCATCCGGTTTATAGCCATAAAGATCAGTAATGGGTTGGTAGATATCTTCGGCAATCTTTGCTACAGTCCGGCCTGATCGCTCGGCTCCCTGATGAAAATGAACCTCAAAATGCTCTGTTTTTATCGTATACCAATCAAGTTCCGGATGATTATACGTCACGGGTTGCGCGATACTCATGGTATTGGCATATAATAGCAGAGAAATATAGACTAACTTGTTCCAAATTTTCATAAAGACTGTCTTTCCACCCTATTATTTGACAACTGCGATCTTTATCATTTTCACAACAGAATTGTTTCTCGCAGTTGCCTCTACACGAGCAAAATAAACACCACTTTGAACTTGATCGACCGGCCATCTCACCTGATGATCGCCAGGAGTCAAACCTGATGCCAAAAGTACCTGTACCAGATCGCCGGCCAGATCGTAGATCCGGATAGAGATTTGGTCAGCCATTCGACTCAATGTATAGCGAATGAACGTCTCATTATTTTCTGTTGGATTGGGATAACAAAACACCTTGCGTTTAGACATTAGAGCAGATTCAGGTTCTAAATCGTTAACAAGATTATCCAGATTAAACGATCTTGCCATGTCGCTGCCATAGCTCATCCATGCCGGGTATGTTGTAGAAACGGGCACATCCCATGCATAAAGGAATCCATCATTGGAAATGGCAAACAAATCAAAATCGCCGTCATTGTCAATATCATCGGACAAGAGATCCACAGCGAGAGCCGAGGTGGTCAACGGGTAATCCTTGGAAAATCGCTGCGAGACATCACTGATCAATCCCGGCCCATGAGAAGCCAGGATCAAATTATTGTTTTCATCCCCAAGCCATAAAGGCGAGGATACATCTTTTAACAATGTATCGACAATCAGAGTGCGCGGAAAGTTCAAGGCAGGTGTACCTGTCAGTTCAAGGGCCCAAAAGTTCTCGGGTTCCTGAACAAGGATTTCGGGCATCATATCCTGATCAGCATCCCCCAGGGCCACCAAAACCTCTTTTTTAGAGCCTTGCCAACGATTTTGAAATAAAAGCGAACCATTGGAAACAGCGTACAAACCGCCCGCAGCGTCGATGACAATAATATCAGTAATCTGATCATAATCCAAATGTCCACTGACCATTTCGACTTTGTCACTTGACAGGGACAATGACAGAGTCCATATGGACTCTGTTCCTGCAAGGGCTTGCATCTGACCATCGCCTGCCAGTACAGCGCAAGTATCAGCATTTATACGGCTCATGGCAATAACAGGGCTGCCAGAGAGATCGAAACTCGAAACAAGCGTCCACTCGTCCTGCAATTGATAATACAAAATCTGACCTTGCTCAGTACCTACGACAACAACAGGATTTTGTGTGGCATCATAAAGAATCATCGGACCGCTTGATATGAGTGAAGGGAGATCGATTGTTTTGACATCTGCTTGTTGGTCACTGTCTTGATCCTGCAAGGAAATGGCAAAGAGACTCGTGTTAGAAACCGCGACGACCTGCCAGTTTGGCGTGGTTCCAAGGATTCCGGCGGCAATCGGTCGGGTTATAGAGTCGTTTATAGAGGCTGCGAGTGGCCATTCATAATTCACAGAACCTTTCCAAGGATGGTCGATGGTCATGGTTTGCGGATTTGGAAACAGAGGACGACCATCCTCAGACCAGGCCAGCACCTGGCCGTCATTGCGAACAGCAACGAGGGCTCTGCCGCGTTGCTGGGGTATCCAGGCCATTGAACCCCGCGAAAAACCTGTACCTACATATTTTGGATCCTCGAACCCATTCACGGCCCATTCGGATCGTATCGAGCATGTCATGAGGGTATCGTAATCACTGAAACCATCAATCCGAATATGCGTAAAGGCCCCTTTATGAGAGATACTCGCAGGTACCGTATGGGAGGCAAAGATCACAGAATCGGATTGGTTCACATATTCAGAGTGGGAAAAATTACCAGACCAATAGGGGTCGAAATAGTCTCCGGCTTCGGTTCCGTATCCGGGTTCAAAGAGATTATAGACATACCCGATATCCTGGGCTCCATCGCATTCGACCAAATCAACACCACGATGATCTCTATCATTATTGATGGTATTGGAAGCCAAATTTTGCCGGATCACCTCTTCGTCGATATGCCAGATCAAGAGTCCCGATCCTGGTAATCCATAATCATACTCTTCTACAGAGACCAAAACGCCTATCTCGGTTTCAGCATTGATTTGCCCCAAAGAATCCAAAATGACCTGACGCTCGGCCGCATCATAGGCGACCGTGACGCCATCGCCGTTGGGATCCCGTTGACGATTCTCGATTAAAAAGTACTCTTTAGAATTGATGGGTATCCTGATCAGACGTGGAGCGCCGGTTACATGCGGAGAGGAAATTTGCAGATCCCTGGCACTGGTAATTTCTACTGCTTCTTCCCAACCCATATATAGTTTGGTCCAGGCACAGGGTTCTGCGGGCAGCAATCCTCGAAAGTTAAAAGATCCCTGATCCATCAAGCCCCAACGACCAATACCCGCCTGCCCGGTTTCGGTATCGAACAATGTAGGCATTCCTAATTGGCTCCCCATGAGCAGGGTCATGGTTCCGAGCAATCCGAGATTTTGATCGTTTTGATTTTGGGTTTCCGGCAGAATGATTCCATCTTTGATAAATACATTCGGCTGAACCTCGATGCCTTTAAAAGCCGGATCCTCGCTACCAATGGTTAGCTTGAGGGTAGCAAGATCGATATAAGCGGACTGGATATCATAGGGTGTAGGATCAAAGTCAAAAGAGATATCCGCTCCTACCCCTGCATGAAAAACGATAAAAGAGTGATAAGAAGAAAAATCGATATCATCATTGGCTGCCGCAATCGTTACAGCATCGTGTAACAATTCTGCCCAACCTTGTTTTTGAAGTTCTTTATCCTCTCTGCCACTGTAATAGACCATATCATGGGGAAGCTGATAGGCACCGTCGCTATCGATAGGATAGAGATCGCTGGATAATTTCACATGACCATTTGAGACCCTATTGAAATAATTTGCCAGAGCGACCATTTGATATTGAAAATAAGCGCGATTATGTGGTGGCCGGTCGATAATATATTCGGAGGAACCGGAAAGATTAAAAAGACCATTGCCCGTTGTGGTGGCGACATTATCTTCCTGAAATTCGACCCGAAGAGTTAAAATCCGAATAGAATCTGGTTTTGCAGTGATAAAATTATCACTCACGCCCATAAAACGAGACATCGCCCCTAACATATTTGAGGTCGATGTCTTGTGAACAATCGGTTTTGCCATTGTTTTAGGTACCCCTGTACTGGCAAGGGTTATAAAAAAAAGAAAAATGAATAGCAGCCCGTAT
Source organism: uncultured Cytophagia bacterium (assembly GCA_964400115.1). Classification (GTDB taxonomy): domain Bacteria; phylum Zhuqueibacterota; class Zhuqueibacteria; order Residuimicrobiales; family Oceaniaggregativiventaceae; genus Oceaniaggregativivens. The sequence goes on along the minus strand of CAYNUX010000210.1, from coordinate 1,029 downwards.
CTGCACCGTGACCCTGTCGCCATAATCCTCAATCCCTGTTGCATTGATGCCGGAGCAAGAGGGCTCCGGCAATTTTTTAAGAACTTAAAAACCGAGCGTCAAAGAAAACCGCATTGTATTTGCCAGCGGATGTCCCTCAGCTGCAGAAACATAACCGAAATCGAATCGGTAAAGGTGATACTGGATACCCGCACCAAAAGAGACAAATTCCACTTTGCCAGGTTTATCCCAATAGTATCCGGCTCGAAGAGCGATTAAATCAGAGTACCAATACTCCATTCCTCCGCTGAGGATACCATTGAACATACTTTCTGCGCCCACAATCTCTTCATCTTCCTCTGAACCGATATTGACCTTTTTCTCTTCGGTAATCATCCATGGCGATGTAAAAATGGCCTGAAAAAATGGATCAGAAGACCCGTCGGGATGGCGATTAACCATCAGTTTGTTCATATCTCCCACCAGGGTGAGCTTGTTGAACTTGCTGTCGACCACACGGTAAGCGAATCCGACTTTAAGATTTGTAGGCAATGGATCTGCCTGCGCTGCATCGATATAAGTAATTTTAGGACCCATATTTGAGAGATTCAAACCCAAACTGAGTTTGGGAACAAAAGGCACTTTGTATAAAGTAGACACATCAAAAGCGAAAGCATTGGCTTTGCCATCACCTTTCTCAGCACCGGCCCCCACGTCTGATAAATTGGAACGGATATATCGCAAGCCCAACCCAACGCCCCAATTTTCACTGATCAGGGTACCATAGGATGCTGAAACCGCAAATTCATAACTGGAAAATTCACCCAATACGTCCGGGCTACCTTCACCGGTAATAAATTGTTTTCCAAGATTAAGATAGGTAACATTAAGACCGATCGTGCCGATACCTTCGATCGATTGTTTATAAGCCCCAAATTCATAAAACAGATCGGATCCAAATTGAGGTAGCCAATTGGCATGCATGAGCGAAATTTCTTTTCCTTTTTGAAAAGCAAGCCCGGCTGGATTCCAAAATACTGCAGTGGCGTC
>CAYNUX010000209.1:0-7072 GCA_964400115.1 uncultured Cytophagia bacterium | reverse complement strand
AATAATGTGTTCTCGTTCGGATGCGGCTGACTGCTCTCTCTTTGGTGCTTGCTCTAGGATCATATGGACGTTGGTGCCGCCCACGCCAAACGAACTTACCCCGGCGCGCAAGGGGTCCGGACGATCCCATGACGTGAGCTGATCCACCACATAAAATGGCGATTCCGGCAGATTCAATTTATCATTCGCGCGGGTAAAGTTTATTGTAGCAGGAATCTCACGATGCTGCAAGGCGAGAATGGTTTTGATCAGTCCGGTGACACCGGCTGCTGCATCCAGATGTCCTAAATTCGATTTCACCGAACCAAGCCCGCAAAACTGTTTTTCCTGCGTATACTCGCGATAGGCCAGCGTCAGTGCCTGCACTTCGATCGGATCACCGAGCAGCGTACCCGTCCCATGTGCTTCCACATAGGAGATGCTTTGCGGATCAACCTCAGAGACATGCAATGCATCCAGAATAACCTGTCGTTGGCCATTGACCGATGGGGCTGAAATACCGACCTTATCATTGCCGTCATTGTTGATTGCCGATCCGAGGATAACGGCCAAAATATTGTCACCATCTTCCACCGCCTCTGCGTACCGTTTCAATACCACTATTCCGCAACCATTACTGCTAATAATACCTTTGGCATTGGCATCAAACGGTCGACAATGGCCATCCGGAGACAGAATCATTCCGGGCACATACATGTATCCTGATGTTTGAGGAAGAAATGTTTTTGCGCCGCCAGCGAGTGCAATATCACTGTCACCGCTCAACAACGACTGGCATGCCATGTGTACAGCTACAGCTGATGATGAACACGCTGTCTGAACCGTAACACTAGGACCCCTGAGATCGAGTTTATAAGAGGTCAATGTGGCGAGAAAATCTTTATCATTTTGAATCAAGACCTGGTACAATTCGGACATATTTTGTTTTGATTTCGCCTGAGAAAACAGATCGATGGAACGCGTTCCAAAGCCACAGCTGCCGAACACGCCAATGGAAGAACGAGTCCGTTTCGGATCGATCGCAGCGGATTCTAAAGCTTGCCAGGCGCATTCAAGAAATATCCGATGCTGCACATCCATGAGATAGACCTCTCGTGGATTCATGTCAAAAAACGGGGCATCGAATTCCTCGATATCGTCCAGGACGCCATTGGCTTTGACATAATGGGGATGCTCCAATACCGATTTGTCAATACCTGCCTCTAACAACTCTTGTTCCGAGAAAAACCGAATCGATTCCTTGTTTTGGGTCAAATTGTCCCAGAACTTGTGGATATCCGCTGCTTCCGGGAATCTGCCACTCAACCCAATGACTGCAATTTCCTGTCCGTTCATTATCCGTCCCTCTCTTGACTTATTTTTTTTTGTGGCGTGTTCGCATTTTTTCCAGTCTGTTTTTGCTGTGCTGATGTCGAATCTGTCGTTTTTTGTGATTGCTTTTCATTTCCTTTGTTTTTGGGTGTAAATGATCGTCCAATGCTTTGATCGTGGGATATTGAAACAAATCCACAACCGTCAGTTTTGGAAAGCGTTTGATCAGTCTCTGATGTATGGCCACCATTTTGAGCGAGTTTGCACCGAGATCGAAAAAGTTATCATCCAGTCCGGGTTGTGTGGACAACACCTCTTGAATGATATTCGCAATAAACCGTTCATCGTCTGTCTGTGGCTTCATTACCGACTTTTTGACAAAAGTGGCATCAGGATCCGGCAAACGACGAATATCGATTTTACCGGATTTGTTGACAGGAAACGAATTCACGAATATAAATTTTGCTGGAATCATATAAACAGGAAGCGTTTGTTTGAGATCCTGTTTTACAGTGTTTAGCCATTGAGCGTTATCTGTTTTTTCAGCAAGGTGCAGATAGGCGCATAATTCGGGTTTATCATTCAACCGTTTTATCATGACCAAAGCCTGTTGCACAGCGGGATATTTTACAAGCACTGCTTCAATTTCCCCCGGTTCAACACGGAAACCGTTAATCTTCATTTGATGATCGATTCGTCCGCCATATTCGAGTACCCCATCCAGGCGCCAGCGTCCCCAATCCCCAGTGCGATAGAGCTTTTTGTTGGGTTTAAAGGGATGCGGAACAAATCTGTCGCGAGTGAGTTTTTCGTCATTGCAATACCCACGAGCGAGGCCGGCCCCACCGATACAAATTTCTCCATACACCCCCATGGGTTGCAGATATTTTCCTTCCCGAAGAATATAGCACTCGACATTTTCAAGAGGTTTTCCTATGGGGATCGAACTCTGTAGGCACTCTTGAGGCTGAACCCGATGCATGGTTGCAGCAACAGCACATTCAGTCGGGCCATATAAATTCCAGTACGATTGCGCATCATTTTCGGCATCGTCCGGTTTGGGGAGGGCTGGTTCGCCCGCGGATCCCAAGAGTCGCAAACCGGATAACCGTTCCCATCCTATCAGCCGGATAAAAGAGGGGGTAAAAATTGCGACCGTTACCTCATGCTTTTGTATCATAGCATATAGTCGATCCGGTTCCATCAACATTTCTCTGGATGGGATGACCAGGGTCGCGCCCGTTGTCATTGCAATAAATGTATCAAAGAATGATCCATCAAATCCGAACGAAAAAAACTGCAATACCCGATCCCTGCTTTTGATCTGTAATTGTTTATTGACGCAGGAAATCGTATTCACTATGCTATGATGTTCAACAATAACGCCTTTGGGCATCCCTGTACTGCCGGATGTAAAAATCATATAGGCAGCCTGGTTGGGGTGCAGGTTCGGTGTGAACGTTTTTTCCGGCAATGGCAGGTCATAGGATAGATTGATTCGCCGGATCGATTCAGGCAGGTTCACATCCACGGTTTCCTGAGTCAATACCACCTTGCAAAGACTCTGTTCAACCATTTGGAGCAATCGTAGTTTCGGACTGGCGGCCTCCAGGGGCACGACCATTCCATCTGCCCACATCACCGCCAGTGTGGCAATCACATTCCACTCATTTCGATCGATGATGACCGCTACAGGGTGTTCCTTTTTTAAATCGCATTCATCTCTTAAAAAAGCTGCCAGTCGTTGAACCCAGCGCAAGAGATCTGAATAATTTAATGTTGTGTGCTCACATCTTATCGCGATATGATCGGGAAATGTCAGCGCAGCGTGCTCGAACATATCGATCAAGGTCGTTGGAGGTATATCCGGTGATCCGGGCCTGTTAAAGTCGTTCAACAATTCAGAAAGAGCATGATCCGGAATGAATGACAGCGCTGATACCGGTTTATCCGGATGGGTGCACATGTCCACCAGCAACCGTTGCAAATGTTCACCCATCCGAACGATACGGGGTTCATGATAGAGAAGGCTATTATACTCGATTTCGACATACAAACCTTGTTTTTCAACAAATTGCACGGCCAGATCAAATTTTGCCGTACCATAGTGCTTGATAAACGGCTTAACCTCTGCACCTTTAAAATTCAGCGCTTGCACCGGATCAGACATGTAATTCACCATCACATCAAAGAGGGGGGAGCGGCCAATAGCACCACCGGCGCCCAGCTCTGTAACCAATTGATCGAACGGAACCCATCTGTTTTCAAGCGCCTGCGTCAACGTGTCATTGACGGTATCGAGTAGAGCCGTTGCAGATTTTTTGGGGTCAACATTATTCACCAGGACCAGTGTGTTTATAAACAACCCTAACATCGATTCGGTGGCTTTGTTTTCTCTGCCCGCAGAAGGTACACCAATGGCAATGGAAGAATCATTGGAATAAAAATGCAACAAAAGGGACACGGCTGACAATAGAATCGTAAACACACTCGTTTGCTTTTCCTGAGCTGCCTGACGGACCAGATCGAACGTCTCATCAGCGAGTTTAAACCCATGAATATCACCGGTAAATGTCTGCAACGCAGGTCGGGGTTGGTCAGTGGGGAGATTCAGGGGTTCAAGATGCTGCAAACGGCGAGTCCAATACCTTTTTTGCTTTAAAATCAAATCACTGTGCAACAGTTCGTTATGCCAGGCTGCAAAATCCTTATAGGTGAGGGGCAATGGATCCAGAGATTCCTCGATATTTTCCGGCCAGTGATTATAGATCGTGCACCATTCACGAACCAGGAGATCGATAGACCAGCCGTCGAGAAGGATATGATGGGTATTGAATAAAAGAACCGAAACAGGCTCTTGATCCTGGGATGTCTTTTCAATGTTGATCAGTTTTACCTGTAAAAGCGGGCCCTTTTCAAGGTCAAAATGCATACGGGCATGCTGCTGAGCCCGTATTCGGGCATTTTCCTTAAAATTGGCTGCCGGCAAGGTTTCCCGAGACAACATCCTGTCCACCCAATGTTCCGCATCGATATCGATGATCTTTTGCAAAATGGTTTGACCCTGTTGCCGAAAAACGGTCCGCAATATCTCATGTCGTTCAATCAGCCTTTTCAAACTCTGGCGAAGAATCGTAAAATTCAACTCGCCTTTGACCGAAAAAGAGCCCGGCATATTATACAAGGCTTTTTCGGGTGTGATCTTTTGCAGCAGCCACATTCGATATTGCATAGTGGAAGCGTTATAAAGACCCTCCGCTCGTTCCTGAATGGGTTTCAAAGCAAATAGAGAACGGTTGGTCAGAGAAGAAATTTTAGCCGAAAGGGTCGCAATGGTTGGGTATTGAAAAACAAAGGATATCGGCAAATCGACCTGAAATTCTTTTTGAATAGTGTTGATCCATTTGAGGGCCGTCATGCTATTGCCGCCCATACGAAAGAAATTATCAAACACGCCAACGGGCCGATGCGGCAGGAGCTCTTCCGCCATAGTTTTTAATTGCGCTTCGATCTCATTCCGGGGCTCGGTAGGGAGATGCGAATCCGGTGTCGCCAAATCCGTTGGAATTGACAATGCCCGTTTATCAATTTTGCCGGACAGGGTTCTCGGCAACCGGCTCTGATAAATCAGCTTTTGCGGGATCATATATCCCGGCAACCGATTCGACAAATAGCTGAACATTTCTTCCTGTTCAAGCGGTTCTTTTGCTTGATAAAAAGCGACCAAGCAAGGTCGTGCTGTTGTTTTACTCACGCATACTGCTGCCTGTTCTACCCCGGGAAGTTGAGATAACACATGTTCGATCTCTGCAGGTTCAACCCTGTATCCGTTGATTTTTACCTGATCATCAGCTCTGCCCATAAACCGGATCGACCCGTCCGAATTCCACTTGCCCAGGTCTCCGCTCTTGTAAAGACGTTCACCTTCTTTAAAGGGGTGGTCGATAAATTTTTGGCGTGTGAGGTCGCTTTTTTGCCAATACCCTTTTGCCAGATGGTCACCTCCGAGATAAAGCTCTCCGATGACGCCGACAGGCACCGGATAAAGAGACTCGTCCATTATAAACACCTCACATCCGTCCAGGGGCTTACCGATCGATGGGTAATCCTCCAACCGATCATCTTTACCGGATATCGGATGACACGTGATCACATGCGTTTCAGTGGGACCATACTGATTATACAAGACAACGTCAGACTGTGTTAAAAATTCTTTGAAACGGTCATTCAAGATCAGGGTCTCACCGGAGGTGATGATATAACGGACCCCCCCGGCCAGTTGACCGACATCCGGCTCTTTGAACAGCAACTGCAAGGCAGAATAAGGCATGATAAACAGGATCATGTCCTTTTGAACCATAAAAGAGATCAAGGATGCAAAATCAACCCTGAGGTGATCTGATACGACCCAGAGGGTATTTCCTGCGGTGAGGGCATAGCCCATTTCCTGAACCGAGACATCAAAGGCCACCGATGCATAGAACAGCATATTCAGACCCGAGCCTGTCGATTTCTTTTGCCACTGCAGCAAATTCGAAAGACACTGATGGGTTTGCACCACGCCTTTGGGCATACCTGTTGTTCCTGAGGTATAAATGATATAAGCCGTATCCTGAGGTTTCAACGACACGGGCATTGGTTGATCTTTTAATTCTGGCAATTTTATTGAATCAAGACAGACACAAGGTATCTTTAGATCATTTAAATCCTGAACCAGCTCTTGAATCGTAATCAGGGCGGTTGCAGCACAGTCATGCAGAACGAGACGAATCCGTTCGATCGGTTGATGGGGATCGATCGGGATATACACCGCCCCGATCTTGAAAATGGCCATCATGGTCAGCGGCAGCCATTCGGAGCGGTTCAGCAATACCGCAATATGTTTTTGTCTGGCAGGATGCAACAGCGTATTCAAGTGACTGGCCAGTCGATCGATCTCTCGTTTCACCTGGCTGAATGAAAGGGCGGAGCTGTGACCCTGAATAGCCGTCCTGTCTGGGTACTCGTTTACGATAGACTGAAATTGTTCGGTAATCGATTTAAAAGGGTTGCCTTGACCGGGGCGGCTGAACGGCATGATCTGCTCAGATTCAGGAGATAGCCGTCCTGACAACCGGGCCAGTTTTTGAGTTTTGTTCGACCGGCACTGGGAAATGATTTGCCTGAAATGGGTTTCAAAGCGTTTGATGGTTTCCTTGCTAAACCGTTCGATGTGATACTCGAACGCCATCGACAACCCCTGCGCTGTTTCACCGGCAAAGAGGCTGAAATCATATTGGGTATGATGAACGTGCAACGGAATCAAATCCAGTGATAAATCGGTCCAGCGGATCGTATCTCTTTTCCCCAGAGCTAACAAGGACAATTCTTTGAACCGGTTGGTCGTATAATAAACAAACATGACATTAAAAACAGGCGAGATCAAATTCTTTGCCGGAGCAATCTCTTGCACCAGCCTTTGAAACGGATAATTTTGATGTCGCAGTGCCTGGAGCAGAATTCGTTTCACACGAGGAAGGAGCGACGACAGCGTCTCATCGGGATCGATCCGGATTCGCAAGGGCAGCGGATCACTGAAAAATCCCACCACAGAATCGAACAAAGATCGCGGCCGGCCGGTTGCCGGGGTTCCCATCACGATATCGCGCTGGCCTGTTTCGCGATATAAAAAGAGGTGAAAAAGACATTGTACGATCATATTCAGGGTGGAATCGAATGAATGAGCAAGCTCTTTTAACAGCAAAAATTCACTGGCATCGAG
>CAYNUX010000208.1:0-7083 GCA_964400115.1 uncultured Cytophagia bacterium | reverse complement strand
TGTGGTCAATACTGCCGTAAGGTTTAGTTGACTCTTGCCATCCGCGATCAACGTCCCATCCTGCGGTTCCAAAAGCAATTTTGTCTGAATATAGCTCAGTGCCAGTTGTCGGGTCATCAAATTCCCATAATGGACAAACAGGGTATCCGGGCCAGGTGACGTCCCGGCAGTGAGATCGATCTCCAGAATCCCTTCCTTGTCGGTGTAGGAACTGGAGGCAATTTTGCCTTTTTTCGCATGCAACGATATATTGCCACTGCCCACAGGTCTGCGGGAGGTGGTTTCAAAAAGAAAAACGCGTATTTCTGTTTTTGAAAGACCATCAGCCGGTAAAATCGTATCCGCAATGTCAGCTTGCAAAGAGACCCCCAGAAAGGCGAGATTGAGCGTGGTTTGGCCATTGATGGTTTTTTTCAACTGATTGGCCCGTGCGTTTTCATAACCTTCGGCTCGTATCTCCAGAACATACGGATTGGTGGATTGCTGAGACTGGGAGCCCAAGACACTGTCTACAACCGTAGCCGTAACGGTTACCTTGATATCTCTTTCACTGGCAATACTGGTGAGTTTGGCAGCGGCATAACCCGAATAATCCGTAATAGAGGCTTTTGTAATCGTCCCTCCAGTCGTCTTGAAAACCACTTTTTTCCGGGGAGCGGGTTCGCCCTCGCGATTGAAAACCTGCACATATATTTGCATGAAAGAGACACCATCAGCAAGCAAGGCGGGTTCCTGGGGAGATTCGATCAGAATATCGTGATCCCTGGATCCGATGATGGAATCACCATCCTCTTCGCAATTTATCATCAATATAAAACTGAATCCCACAAGAATCAAAAAAGCCAGCTTTTTCATATCCACATCCTCTTCTAATGAACACCCTGAAACACAACTCTGCTATTGGGTCAACCTTTGTGTTTTAGTGCGAAACTCTTGACGGCGCTTTTCCATAATATTGGATTTAACACCCCTGATTTTCATCCGGTTTTCCAGACTCGGTACGATTTCAACCTGAATCAGGATGATCAGCTCTTTTTTATTGGTCTGGGAGCTACTATACCCTGAAATATATCGAATACCCAAAACCCACCAGGGTAAATCTTTTAATATTGGAATGCCTTTTCGCACATTGGAGCGCTGATTGGAAAAAAGTCCGGCCAGAGCGGTTTCCTCTCCATTGAGGAGCAATACCTGTGTGGCACCCTCGGTAACTTTTTTTGTCACCCCAAGAGAGGTGACTTCGACATCGCTTTTTTCAGCCCGAATATCCAGATGAATAAAGGTATCATCATCCTGGACTATCACCTGAGGCAGGACTGTCAGTATGGTTCCGGATTCATATTCGGAATAGCGCGTATTGCCTGCAAAATCCCGTGTTGTGAGAAAGAAATTGCGACCTACCTTGATTTTTCCCTGTTGCCCGTCCATGATACGGATCTGCGGATTGGCAATAATCTGACCCCGGTCATGACTTTCAAATGCTTTTATGAGTGCAGATACATTTAGAAATTTTATAGTGGAAATTTGAGCGGAAAAAATACCCTGGCTCACTTGCTCAGCGGCCATATGATCCATACGCAGCTGAACTTTGCCATCGTTCAACGTAGACCAATCCACGCCGATTTCGTTAATGGACTGGTAATCCGCTTCAAAGAATACCGCCTTGATTTCGATTTCTCTTGTATCCATTTTAATGAGTTCTTTAATAACATCATCTTGCTTTTTGCCTTCGGGCAAAACTTGATAATGCCGGGGATGTTCGTCAAAACTCAATTTGTTTGAACGCAGAATATATTCCAGGGCCCTTTTCCAGTGCATATGATCCACCATCACACCAATAGGCTGGTTATGTTCCTTGTCATCGATGATGATCTTGTCTTCATATTTCTCTGATAATTCATTGATAATGGCCAGGGCATCCGCCAGACCGATTCTTTCATCCAGCGAAATGTATTCCTCAGCTGTGTATTCTCTTGGCAACTCTTCTTGCGCCATACACGGGAGAACAGCAATCAGAAATATCAAAATAAACTCTATCCATCTTGACGTGCCACTCATATCAATACTCCTGGTTAACGACGGTATCCAAGGCCCAACACCACTTGTTTTGTTCCGGTTTCCTGACCAGAGATAACAAAGAGGGCCTCTGAATGCAAGCGATCAATCGATTGCAAGCGACCATTTTTGACCGGGTCACCGATCTTTAGGGTTTCCATCTTTTTTCCTTTGATCTGTAAATAGACCCTGTTATTTGCCAGTGCTTTAAGGGTTGCGTTTTCGATATCGATTAAATCAGGTTCTTTTGGCTTTTCCTCCCTGGCAGGTTTTTCAACAATCTTGGCCGGAGGAGGAATCGTTGCTTTGAACACATCAAAAAATTCATCTTGTTGTTCTTTGGTTTTTAAACTGGCAAAATTGATATCCTTGTCAAACTCCCATTGCTTGTCAATAAAAAAGCCGCTCACGGTTAGCTTGAAAGACAGATGATTTTCATCGTCATCCTTGAATGCCAGATCGAGATCTTTAATTTTGTAAAGCAAGGTGTTATGGGTCAGAGTCCAGATAAACTTGTAAAGATCACGATAATTCGACTCTCCGTTGAGAGTAAATGAAAAGGTTGAAATTTTTTCCTGCTTGTTCAAATCATTGAGGATAAAATCAAAGCTCATATCCAGATGATTTTCTTGAACCAGCCAATTGATATAGCTGACTGTAAGGGCAGGTTCTTCCACGGCGAGAATTTTCTTTTCGCCCTTATTCCAGTCTGCACGCAGATCCGTATACAGACTTTCCACCGAAGCCAGAGTTTCGACGACTTGCTTTGAACCGCGGAATTGCGTCGCCAGTTGCTCGTTCTTTTTTTGTGAATAATCGACCTCTCCCCGGAGCTTGGAATACCAGACAGAGCCGATGACCAATAATATGATCAAAAGAAAAGCCAATGTAATGGTATTGCGTTTGGAATGCATTTAATCCGTCCTTGCAAGTTGCTAATCCGACACTTTTATGACTGTAAAAGTCCGCGATATGATACTCTGCAAATAGTCGATTTTTTGCCGTGCCTGCTGCATCGAGGGAAATGGGCCCAGACAGATCCAAAAGGGTATCTCGGGGTTACGTTCATCAAACACACAGATTTTAGCATCGATGCCCCTTTCCCGGAACAATTCAGCTTCGCGCCGGGCAGAAACCTGAGCGGCATGGGCACTACAGCGGATCATAAATCCACCCTCAGACCGTGCAAGCTCGCTCCCGGCAGCATAGTGAATAGGAAGAACAGAATCTTTGATCTGTGATTCTTGAGAACCTCGGGGTTGTGGCAAAGACCCATTATTTTCAATCGCCAGTTGCGCGCCTGAACCGGACATCAAATAATCCGGCAATGAGTTTTGTGCCACCTGAAAAGATTTTTTTTCAGACAAGGGAAGAACCTGAAAAATCCCAGGCAGGCGTCGATGCAGATCCGGGATCTGCGCGTGAGCTTGTGCCATACTGCTATACTGACCGGTGCAAACACAGTAGCGTTGATCAGAGGAATAGTGGTAAATAAATGCATCGATTCCGACTCTTTTCATTTCATCGAGTTTCTGTTCTGCCAAGAAAGAGTCCCGATAACCATACAACCGTATGGTAAAAGAGTTCACTGTTGGCAAAGGTGCGGGATCCACATCTTGCACTGCCTGGGTCGAATCAGGTTCCACTGCGACCAAAGACTCGTTGATCACTGATTCATCCTGATCACCAGGAATGAATTCATTAACCGTCGAATCCTTCATTAAAGTTTGGTGCGTTGTTTGTGAGTCTGTTGGCTCCACATGAGCCAGCACCACACCAGTCGAATCGATCTCGGCATTGGGGATCAGACTCGTGGGTTCCTTGACCGCCGAATCAGGGATCACCTCCTGAACCGGCCAGTCCACATCCATTTCAAAAGCAAATATCTGGCGTTCTCCCCAATCTCTGCGATTCACCCGGCGCAATATCGCTTCTCCCATGGTATTGGATAGAGTCGGAATATTTTTGCGTACAGGAGCACTGCCACGAATCGAAAATCCGTCTGTGTTTTTCCTGATATTTTCAATCCAAATATTTCGTGTTTCTCTGACACTGGTGTTTGTTTTATCTAAAAATTCCAAAACATGATCGTAACCGTATTCAAGACTGTCTGACATTTGCAGACTTTGGGATAAGTTATTAATATGCTCTTCCAACTGCTGCACCCGCATCACTGTTTGCTGATTGTTGCGTATCTGTTCTTCATAATTGTCGTTTTGCCGATTTAAGGTACTTATTTGTATTTGTTGGGATAAAATTAGCCAGGTCAAAACAAATGCACTCGCGCCCAAAAGAGCTAAAAGGCTGTACCCGATGGCCGATAATTTCAAAACACGCTGGCGATCGAGAATTTCTTTGGGGATAAAATTGACGGTTGTAAAATTTTCGTCCTTTTCATCCAGCACTTTCCAGGCCAGAGCAATGGCCACAGCATACTCGGACAAATCTTCCCGGCTAAATTGTGACGTGAGATACTCTGCCAACGGCTGAGAAACGATAAATCCCACGCGGGATTGGGAAAACTGTTGTTCGAAAAAACGCTTGCTTTCATTGGTAATCGCATGCGAGGCCAACAGGATATTGGAGATCTTTGATATGTTGAGATTATCAATCTCGAATAAAATTTTGCTGTAAATGATCTGGTCGATCTCTGGCGAAATCCCCTCGGTGATCAGGGGCGAAACCGTCAATAAATCCTTACCGCACATGAAAATGATGCGGCTGAACTCTTTTTCCACCTGAATGATGACATTGATTTCGTTCGGATCCTGTAACTGATAGCTCTTGCGGGCCAGATTGACCAGCGCCAGCTCATTGGGCTCCATCAGGGCCAGCTCGAGATTGCCGTTGAAAAATCCGTTGACCTGTTCCAAAATCGATAAAATCGCAGGTGTGCGGCCTGCATCCAGCGACACATTGACCAGAGTACCATCCCGGCGTTCCAGCACGTGCACATCTTCAAGAGAATTGAATCCGCTTTTCCATTGTCCGATTTTTTTCAGCAAGTTGCCCTTGAATACATTTTTGTCATAATCGAGCGTAGTATTCAATTCCTGATAATTGACAATGGATGCTGGGATATTGCAGGCAATGCTTCCCCTTCTCGATCCGAATTTTTTGAGCAGCGAGTATATCTGATTGGCATTCTCCTGCACCGAACTGGAAATCTGTACAGGGTCAGCAGAAGCCTCCTGCGTGTCGATGCTAAAGATCTCTCGCTCTTGCTGAGAAGCGCGCTCTGCTTCGTCAACAGGCGCCGAATGCCCGGTTTCAAGATCGCTGGGCAGGGAAGCGGTTTCCAGAAAAGAAACTGCAATATTGCGCTTTTCTCTGACCAAATGCGCAATCTTGAGATCAGTGCCGTTTATGACAATCCCTATGGCTTGTTTCGACATATGATTTATACCTGATAGAGTTTGATGATATCTGTCAACCGTTTCTTGTTGTTGGCATTGCTATATGCTTCCTGATAAGAAATTAATTTTTTGCGATAGAGATTGACCAGATCCTGTTCCATGGTGATCATTCCCATGTCACCTCCCTGATAAATCAAGTGATAGATTTCATCGGTATGGTTGTTACGAATGCTGGCCTTGATCGCTTCGGTCGCCAACATCACTTCTTTGGCCAGGATGAGACGGCCGTCCAGGCTGGGTACCAGTTTTTGTGAAACCACACAACTGATCACGTCTGCCAGTCGTTCGCGAATGCGATTTTGTTCCGAGGAAGGGGTCTCGCCCAGGATACGATCGATAGCCTCGGTGGCAGAACTGGTATGCAAGGTGGTAAAGACCTTGTGACCACTATCCGCCACCTCCAGCACTGTCGAAATGGTCTCTGCGTCCCGCATCTCTCCGATGACAATGATATCCGGATCCTGGCGCAGCGATTGGATCGTACCCTCTTTAAAGCTCATGACATCCCGCCCCACCTCGCGGTGACGAACAATAGCCTTGACAGGCGGATGCACATATTCGATGGGATTGGAGATGATAACAATATGCGCCTTGCAGGCATGGTTGTTGGCATTCACGATGGAATCCAGGGTGGTGCTTTTTCCGGATCCCGTGATACCGGTAATCAAGACCAATCCCTGTTTGACATAATTGAGGTTCAAGACCTTGAGCACATTGGGATGAAATCCCAACGATTCCAATGGACGAATGGATTTGTTGATGAGTCGCATATTCAGACTCAGATGGTTGAGATCAAAATAGGCCGTAGCACGAAAGCGGATCATCATGTCCTCGTGTTCCATGCTGTAACTAAAGTCCACCGAGCGATCCTGAAACAGGGTTGCACGATCCCGCTCGGACAATAAATTGAGAATCAGGATATCGCATTCCTCATGTTTGTATTGTCCCATCGATTCGACAGGAGCTTTGCTCCCATACACCCGATACCAGACCTGGCCCTTGCACCCCATTCCGCCGATATCGATATCCGAGGCATCGAGCGATACCATTTCCTTCAAAAAGGAAAGTACCAGTTCGCGCATGGGACGGCGGATTTCTGCCGGCAGCTTGAGCAACATGCGGGTGAAAATCTCTTGCCGTTCCTGACCGAATGTAAATTCCGGAACCCGGGCAATCATCTTTTCCAAAATCGTTTTGACATTTTCGATCCGTTTTTCCACCTGCTACTCCTGCATAATATCAGGTGATTCCAACCAACTGATAATATAGAGATTACGTTGTAGCTGAAACTGAGCAAAAACCGTCATCCACTCCTGATCATACCGAACCGAGATATGGTTGCCTGTTCCGTCGATATCTCCGTTGGCAAAGATCCCTCCGGTAACACTGCTCTCCTTCGGACTCCCGCCACCGTGCATGATTATGGTCCCGGGATTAGGCAAGGTAATCACCCCGTTGAGTCGTGCATTTCCCTCGAGATAAACATTGCCATAAACCACAAAAATACCATGAACCGTCCGGCCTCCCCTGATACGAAAATCACCCAATACCTTTGTCACATTGGGCATCGAACCGGAATAATAGAAACTGCCATTGGGATAATGTTTTGCCG
>CAYNUX010000207.1:3284-7086 GCA_964400115.1 uncultured Cytophagia bacterium | reverse complement strand
ATCTTTAACCTAAGAAATTTTTCCATCCTGAAAACGTCCCTGTTCTATAACCAAACAAAAAATAACATTTTGCTATTTCCCCTTGAGATTTGTACACACAATCGTTACCATCTTCCGGTCATGAAAGAATGAAAGGACCAGAAATGTTCAAACGTAAAAAGCCGGAAGATCTGCACGACCGCCTGGAAATCCGCATCAATCCCTATGTTAAAAAAGATGCAATCAAATATGCAAAAGAAAACGGGATAAAAAATATGTCAGTACTTGTGCGGATCGCCCTGATACGGCTCATGCACGAAGCCCAGGACCAGAGGAACTTCCCTCGGATCAATTATAAAAAAGGTACCATAATCCATATCGAGACCTTACCAGAAATTTTCGGCTGGGAAATGGAAAACATATACACCCAAAAAGGGTGAACAGTGGCACGAACAGGAAGGTTTTGAACGAATCACGATGGAGGATTGTGTGGCCCTGCTCGCAGAGATTGGATGGCATGTCTTTTAAGCATACAGGAGACTTGGGGTGGTCATTTCTACCTGATCCAGGGAGGGTTGGCTTTTTTCGAGCATATCGGTTTCATCTTTCGATCCCCTTCACGGGGCATACGCATCGCCGGTGGCCGGATAAAAACGATAGATATGTCGCTTTGAGAGTTTCAGATTATCACGGATCTCTTTTTGAGACTTTTGGCGTGCGTGGCGCTTGATAAATGGGAGAATCGCCCGTTTGCGGATCAGTGAATAGGGCATGCCATAGCGGGATAGTATCCGGTCATGCATCACTTTGCGACTGATCGAAAAGCGGTCACAGATAGACGCAACCGGATATCTTGCTGCGATAATGTCCAGATTGTTCAGGATGGTAGTGAGTTTCCTGTCCATATTTCCATCGATGGCCATTCAACATCCCTCGAATTGTGCTATAACAAATCTGCTTCGTGAAAGACTTTTGTCTTTGTCCTGACATTAAAGACCAGACAATGCGCGAGATTCCGGGGATCCTCGCAGACAGCGGCATAGAGCTCCATTTGGTCATCGGCCAGGATGTTGTCATTCTTTTGGTTGAATTCATAATAACATATAAAAAAAACCCAATAGACTTTTCTGATAAGAAGATATTTGAGAAAGAAAACACAGCAAAAAAGGGCCCGGAAAAACACCTGGCCCTTTTTCTTGACACAGTACCTGCAACATGTTTTCTGTAAACAAGCAAGATTTATAAAACTTTGTTCAGCTCAACCTCCAAAACAAAAAAAGGGACGGCAAAACGCCGTCCCTTTTTAAATAACACCTTACTACTGTCCCTCCGAGAGTTGCACTCTTTAACAGGACTTTGTACTTGTTTCTAGTCGAGGCGGGGAGATTTGAACTCCCGACCCCTTGACCCCCAGTCAAGTGCGCTAACCGGGCTGCGCTACGCCTCGAATATTGCTATTTTTCATTCAAGAGCTTCAAGCATTGCTCGAGCTCTTGTCGGATATCCCGCATTAAATCTTCTTTTTTCACTTCGGTGAGCATGAGCTTGAGTTGCCCGTCATCACCTTTTTTGATCTGCTTGAGTCGTTGCCGTGCTCCCTCGATCGTGTACTTTTCATGATATAAAAGCTTTTTGATCAAAAAAATCGTGCGTATGTCGCTCTTGCGGTACGTACGATTGCCCGCACGGTTCTTTGTCGGTCTCAACTCTGGGAATTCTGTTTCCCAATATCGCAGAACATAGGCCTTGAGACCAGTGATTCGACTTACTTCCGAAATCGGATAATAGAGTCGTTTAATTTTAGTCTCTTCCATTCGGTCCTTTGATCGAGGTTCACCCTCAAGATCAGTCGGAAAATATAAGGATAATTGTTCCAATAATCAAGTATTTTTTTAACCTATCGATGCTCTTTGGGGGATTGGATGCCTATTCCCTGTTTTACCCAAACCGTCCCGTTTGAGCAGATGTCTAACGCTCCCTGCATAAGGTGAAAAATCTTTTTGTATTTAGCAATACATTTCTGTGAAAATGTAAAAGAATTGTCAAGTAAATAAATCCCCGTTCTGGTATGGCATATGAGCGTAGCGTGAGAGGGAATCTTGCTCATGCCCACAACACCCCGATAACCCGCTTTATAAGCAGTATCAAGTACTCGTTGATCTCCATTGCCGAATGGTAATGATAACCAATGACAAGGCATTTGAATTTTCTTTTCAATTAAAGCTTTACTTGAATAGATTTCTTTATTTAACTCTTTTTGCGATAAATGAGATAAACTTTGATGCGATAATCCATGAGAACCAATCGTCCAGCCAGCCGCTGCAAGCTCTTTTACCTGTACCCAATCCATATGGCAAAGGCGTTGCATACCCCAATTAACATCCCATGTGTTATATTGGCCACAAAATCCGGCGACAACAAAGACGGTTGCCGTTAGTTGATATTCTTGTAACAATGGGAATGCGTGATGATAGATATTTTCAAATCCATCATCAAAAGTGAAAACAAGCTTTTTTTGAAAAGGTTGACTGACGTTAAGCAGATCATTCAAACGAGTAAAAGAAAAACCAAGCTCAAAAGCGAGTTTAATCTGAGAAGAAAATTGATTTGGAGTCACCCGGGTAATGCCCCAGGTAAATTTTGGGGACACTGAATGATAAGAGAGTATGGTCATGAATGAATTCACTGAATTTAGTAACGAGGATAAAACCTATTCATGGGCATTGTTTCAGAGCAGGGCTTTATAGAAAAATTCAGAGAGCACCTATCATTAGCTCGGCACAATGAGCATCGTGCTCAATTGCTCATCCTGGAAGAATGTCTCTACCAGCTCTTGAATATCCTGAACCGTGACGCGGTCAATCTGTTCTAAAATCTCATCGATCGTTTCCAGCGGACTCTGATAGATTTCCCTCTCCCCTATCTTGCGCATACGTTGGCTGCTGCTATCCTGTCCCAGCAAGATGCCTCCTCTGATCTGGGACTTTATCATAGTCAGTTCTTCATGACTGATGGCTCCTTGCGCGACCTGATCCAGTTCATTTTTAATGAGTCCGATGCTCTCATCCACTTTATTGGGAGCACAAGCGATATAAAATCCAAAGACGCCGGTTTCTCTCATGAAATCCGTAAAAGAATAGACACTATAGCAGAATCCGTATTGCTCTCTGATATTTTGAAACAACCTTGAGCTCATCCCTCCACCGAGGAGAATATCCAATAAAATCAGTGCAAAGCGCTGCGGATGGTTAAAGCCAAACGTTCGTGCAGCCAGAGCGACATGAGCCTGGTACAAACTTTTATCAACGATTTTTCCATTGCGAAAATTCTGGGGAAGATCCGGGAGTTTACCGCTTGAATGGTTACTATGGTGGCCATTACGATAATAGCGTTCGACAGCATCGACAACACGGTCGTGTTCGGTGTTACCGGCTGCCGAAACGACAATGTTCTCAGGCGTATAATGTTCTTTATAAAAATCGATCAACTGCTGACGAGAAAAGGCCCGGACATTCGATTCAGCACCATAGATAAAATAACCGAGAGGATGATCAGGAAACAGGTTGGCATACAGGTGATCGAGAATCATCTCTTCAGGGTCTTCTTTTGCCTGATTGATCTCGGCAATGACCACCTGTCTCTCCAATTCTATATCCCGATCATCCATTTGGGCATCCTGAACAAGATCAGCGAGAACATCAATAGCCACTTCAAAGTCCTGATCAAGCGTATAGGCGCTATACAGGCTGTTTTCTTTTCCTGTAGAACCGTTGATATGGCCACCCAGGGCTTCGAGGCTCAGGGCAATCTCTTTGGCACTTCG
>CAYNUX010000207.1:0-3184 GCA_964400115.1 uncultured Cytophagia bacterium | reverse complement strand
CTTCGAGGCTCAGGGCAATCTCTTTGGCACTTCGTTTGGCAGTGCCTTTGAAAAGCATATGTTCCAGAAAATGAGAGATACCATTATTCCAGATGGTTTCATGAACAGGACCTATATCAACCCAAATGCCCAGGGCCGCAGAACGGACCCAGGGCATGGATTCAGTAACGATACGCAAACCATTGGGTAAAACAGTCTTTTGAAAAAACTCCTTTGTCATACATCACTTTGAGAAGACGATGGTTTATCGAGTAAGGCTTTACGGCTGAGGTCAATCTTGCCATCTTCTTTCTTGATGACCTTGACCGTGACTTCATCACCGATATTGATGACATCCTCGACTTTATTGACCCGATGGTGTTCGAGCTCTGAGATATGAACCAGTCCTTCTCTTCCGGGCAGAATTTCGACAAACGCACCGAATTTCAGAATTCGTTTGACTTTGCCGGTATAGACGGCACCGATTTCGACTTCAGCGGTCAGGTCTTTGATGATCTTTTTAGCTTGTTCACCGGCTTCAGGCTCTACTGAAGCGATTTTTACAGTGCCATCATCTTCGATATCAATACTGGCACCCGTTTTTTCGACGATTTCGCGTATTGTTTTTCCTCCGGGTCCGATGACCAAACCGATTTGATCGGGATTAATCTTCATGGTAAAAATTCTAGGAGCATAAGTGGATAATTCAGTTCGGGACTGTGGTAAGACCTCATTCATTTTGCCGAGAATGAATAGCCGGGCTTTTTTTGCTCTTTCGAGTGCTTCCCGCATAATGGCCATAGAGATACCCTGGATCTTGATATCCATCTGAAAGGCTGTGATACCCGTGTCTGAACCGGCAACTTTGAAATCCATATCACCCATATGATCCTCGTCACCGAGAATGTCGGTGAGGACGCTGACCTTGTCGCCTTCTTTGATCAATCCCATGGCAATACCCGCGACCGGAGCCTTGATAGGGACACCGGCATCCATCAGAGCCAAAGCACCGGCACAGACCGTAGCCATAGAAGAAGAGCCATTGGATTCGAGAATATCAGATACCACGCGGACAGTATACGGAAATACGCCGGCCGACGGAATCATCGGTTTCAGTGCCCGTTCGGCCAGATTACCATGCCCGATTTCGCGCCTGCTGGTGCCGCGCATGGGTTTGGCTTCACCGGTGCTGAATGGCGGAAAGTTATAATGCAACATATAACTTTTATAGAATTCGCCTGACAGATCTTCGATTTTTTGCTCATCGACTTTGGTTCCCAACGTAGCTGCAGCGAGGGCCTGGGTCTGTCCACGGGTAAACAGAGCGGTTCCGTGTGCTCTTGGCAATACTCCCACCTCAATGGAAATATCGCGAATATCATCCAAACCGCGGCCGTCGAGGCGGGTATTTTCGTCCAGGACCATGGAACGCATCACATTTTTTTCCAGGTCATGAAAAATATTCTTAATAGTCTTTTCATCTTCAGGAAATTCTTCTTCGAGTTGTTCGACCAGTTTATCCTGAATCTCGTGCAATGCAGTATGGCGGATCTCTTTTTCACTTATTTTGAGCGCTTCTTTGAGGTCGGTTATCGCCATATCGTTTACTCGGGCTTCAAGATCACTGATATCCCTGGGTTCGGGCAATTCTCTCTTTTCCCTGCCTACTTTGGCAATGATCTCTTCCTGCACCGCGATGAGATTGCGTATCGCTTCGTGTCCGAATTCCAGGGCCGCGATCATTTCATCTTCACCAAGTTCCAGGGCTTCCCCTTCCACCATAATGATGGAATCCTTGGAAGCGGCGATAACCAGATCGAGATCGCTACGTTCACGTTCGGAATACGTTGGGTTGGCGATCATCTCCCCTTCGATCCGACCGACGCGTACACCGGCAATAGGGCCGGCAAACGGAATATCGGAAATACTCAGGGCAATCGAAGCACCGGTTATGCCTAACACATCGGCATCGTTTTCACGATCGGATGACAAGACCCACACAAAAATCTGGGTTTCATAGCGAAAATTATCAGGGAACAGGGGCCGAATAGGACGATCGATTTGCCGGGCATTCAGGATCTCGGTTTCACTGGGTCTGGCTTCGCGTTTAAAAAAACCACCCGGAATTTTGCCCATGGCATAGGCCTTTTCGCGGTATTCAACCGTTAACGGGAAAAAGTCAAGGTCTTCTTTGGGTTTTGTATCGGACACAGCGGTTGCAAGAATAGCCGTATCCCCCATCTGTACCCAGGCAGAACCATTGGCTTGTTTAGCCATCTTGCCGGTTTCGATAATGAGTGGTTTTCCGTCGATTTCAGCTTCATGTCTGTAAAACATTCATCCTCCATCCTTGACATCCCGGTTCCAGGTCATAAAAAGAGAGGATCAAAGTCGATCCTCTCCTGATAATCTATTGCATCGTGACTGGTGTGGCAGTCGTGTCTGCCTCTAGTGTTTCGGCCAGTTTTTCCAGATCAGGAGTCAAGGTATCTAAAATGTTACCATCTATTAAAAATACGTTATTTTCGTCGGTCTTTTTGGCATAGACCAGATCATCTTTTGTATCTCCGATATGCAATTCTAACAGTTTATTTTCTCGATCAAAGAATTGCGCTTTTACTTTAGGATTTTCAAGGCCATATTTTTCCAGGGAACCGGGATTATCATCCACGAATTCCTGAATCTTTAACCGGTCAATCGCAGCGGTAATCGACTTTGCTTCCCAGCTCTTTGCCGGTCGTTTTTCGGGTCGCAATAGCTTCCAATTGGCAGCACTATCGAGTTTGGCTTCAATGGTCATGCCACTATGTTCGAGAACAAAGCGCCGGATCTGACTGCTGTGCGCATCTGTAATTTCTTTTTTCCGCACAGCTGTAAGATCAAATTGAAATTTATCCATAAAGGCCTTGTCGACCAGAAAAACAGGGTCGCGTGAACTGTCTTTTGCATAACGTTGATCCCCGAGACTCTTTCCAATCAACAATCTTTTTTGTGCTTTTTCTTCCCCTAAAAGCAATTCGGCGATATATACCGGATTTTCCAGGCCATAAGAAGACAAATCATTTGGAGTTTCGGCGACAAATTCTTTGGCTTTACCTTTGTAAAGATTGTTAATGATTTCATCTATTTCTGTTTCATCGACCGGAAAAGTGATCGGTTCAACCAGTTCCCAAGCCCCCCTCCCTTTTTCGAATACAAAAGTACC
>CAYNUX010000206.1:0-7100 GCA_964400115.1 uncultured Cytophagia bacterium | reverse complement strand
AATCATAAGGAATGTAAAAGATTTTATTGCTATATTTCTAACAAAAGAATTCATAGACCGCAAATATATAAAATAAAATTCTTATAATCAATAGGTTTTCTATTTTTTCCATTCACTTTAATGTAGTAGTGTGTTTTCGCATTGTTGGTAACGGTTGATGGTATGGTATCGTGCGTATTACGAAGCAATTTCCTATCAGTTTACTCTGACCTTTTGAGGGATAAACGTAAATAAAGCTACGACAACTACACCGACTTGTTCGAAAAGTTGCAGGGTGTCACAAATATTACGTGACTGCATTAGGAAAACAGGTTGTATGTGCTGCTTTAACTATCAAAGAACAGTTACTTATTCCAGCACTTAAAACAGCTTGATATCTTTTGCCATAATTGGTTACAAATTCACTATTAAGATACTAAAAAACTGAACCTTAGAATCAGGCATTTTTGGATTCAAAATCCAGCGGGCTTTGGTCCATGGGGGTTCGATTCCCCCCCTCGGCACTGGCAATAGCCTCGAGATTTCTCGAGGCTATTTTTGTTTATGGCACAGAATTCCAATCCTCACGCACGAGACGCCAGGCCGCAAAGAAAAAATAGAGCAAGATCAGTGATGGATATGAGTGAAAAATCTAAAAAAAATAAATTTGTGGATACAGCCCTTGGATTTCATTTTGTAAATGGCCAGTTCCACATCTGTGTCCCGGGCCAGATTGTAGCTGATTGTGGTCACGGGATTGAACGGGTTGGGGTAATTCTGCTGCAGCCTGAACACCGAAGCCTGACTGCCCTGATCTCGCTCCACCGTCACCGGAATGCCTGACGGCAGGCGGGCTTCCCCCATCAGTTCGCCATGATTCCCGTTGACAGAGTAATCGCGTATATCATAGATTGCAATCGGCAAACATCTAACGACCACTTTCCAACCACTCGTCCGTAAAAATCCGGTACCCAATCCCCTTGTCCCCATGCCCGCCGCGGCTGTAAAAGGTGATCATATAGCCGTCTGCCAGCTTGCCAACGGTGCTGTAGGAGAAATAGCTTTCTTCGATGATCTTGAAATTCCAGGTTTCACCTTCGTCATCGCTATAGTAGATGGCACCGTTGACGCGGTCGGCATCCCAGGTCTCTTTTTCCCGGTCGCCGCTGCCCTCGGGAATAGAGAAATAGAGCCGGTCATTGACCCGGGCCAGGGTACCGTGGCAGCGCACCGAACTCATGTCGAGCAGGAACGGAGACGACAAACTGACACCGCCGTCCGCGCTCGTGTGGGCGATACGCTCCCCCCTGCCGGGAATGACACGGGACCGCGGAGCATGTGCTTCGAGTTGGCGGTCGTCCATATATCTCCGAATCATGAACAGCTCTTTGCCCTCTCTGATCGAAACCGCAGAGGCTTCGTTACCGAGATAATCGGTGATCATGCCATCCATTTTCCAGGTCTCGCCCAGATCATCGCTATAGATCACGCCAGAGCCTGTAGAAGAATGATTCCTGAAATCAGAGGTCACCTGCTCTCCCGAAGACTCCGCATAAACCGGCCCCCCGATGATATAGCGGCCCTTGTAGGGGCCCTGTTCGATCTTGTGTACCTGTCCGATGGCGTTGAAAAAGACCGGAGTATAGCCGTCATAAGATTTGAACAGCGGCGTTCTGGCACCGGTCAGAGTTTCCATGTGCCATGTCGCGCCATCGTCGTCGGACGTGTAACGGCACAAGACGGCAGCCTTGTCCTCACCGACACGTTCCAGATCGATGCCGGTCTCTTTTTTCAACCGTACATAATCATGATCATAATACTCTTTGGTCACTCGTAATCCAACACACGTCAGGAATGAAATTCTCTCACCGAATTCGAGTGGAGAGGTGTATGCAGAGATGGCAAAATGATTCATAGGACCCGACAGCACCCTCACCCCCTCCCAGGATTTGCCATAGTTCCGGCTGGTGTTCATCAAAACCACTTTGGGCTCATTGTCTTCTGCGTTTTGAATTCGTCCCTGGCAAAACGCCAGCAAGGTGCCTTTGGAGGTGACCACATAGGAAGGTTGAAAGGTCTTGGCCACTGTTTCATCGCCCATTTGCAAACCCGGCTGAAAAACTAGGGACATTTCACTCACGCCATGGGGGGATACAAGGGAGCGCAGCAATCGGGTTTGATGGGTATCGTTATTTTTGCAAGCCATAAACAGGACAACCATCACAAGCAAAAGTGCAATTCTTTTGTGCCGGAGCATGGAAATGCGATTTTTGATCATAGAGAGAACCGAGTTTAGTTCAAGATTCAAGAGTAGCTGGTTTGCGTGATTTCCAGGATCGCATGGCAGCATCGATGATCGCCATGGAGATCAACCCATCCTGAGGAGAGGTTTCCACAGCTCGTTTGCCATCGATTGCATCAAAAAAGGCCTGATGTTCATCCCGAACCATTTGATCCCGGTCCAGAGTAATATGCTCGATATTAATCGTATTTTCATACAGATTTCCCAGTTTCAGCTGACCGGTATTGGCATCCAGCAGGGCCCATCCCTTGTCACCGACGATCTCATATTCGTGTCGTTCCGGCATTTGCAGGTAATTCAGATGAATCAGGGAGCGGAATTGATCACGGTATTCCAGGGACATGTCCAATATATTGGGATCAGAAAAAAATTCCATCTCCCCGGCCAGGGAAGCAGAGACATAAACGCGTTCCGGGATTTGATTTTGCAGCCAAAAAATCAAGTCAGGTTGGTGGGCATAATCCAATAATAATGCCCCCTTTATCGAGGCCTGATAGCGCGACGTCGAGTTGGCAAGGGTGATAAAGGAGCCGACTCTGCAAGAGATATGAATGAGTCGCCCCAGGAATCCGCTCGTGATCAACTCTTTAAGCCGTAACAGGCCTTTATGAAAATGGAAATGGAATCCGATTCCCACTGTGGTTGCATAGTTTGGAGCTTCTCTTGCAAGTCTTTTGGCACTGGCCAAAGAATCGCTCATGGGTTTTTCACACAGGACATGAATATTCTTCTCGAGTGCCATCAGGGTTTGATCGACATGCCAATGATGGGGTGTAGCAAGGATCATGACATCCGGTTGCGATGCCAGTGCCTGCTTGAAATCGGAATGGGCCTTGTAGGGACCGATTTCAGTCCTGGAACGTTCGAGCATGGTCTGATCAGAATCACAAAATGCAATGTCAGTATCGGATCTTTCCGCAAGCAGGTAGGCATGCCGTCTTCCGATGGATCCCAACCCGACGATGACAATTTTTCGTTTTTTCATAATCACCGGTCATTTTGAAAAGGTAAATCCCCCATCGACAATGATATTTTGGGCAGTGATATAGTCAGAGGCGGGTGAGGCCAGGAACAGAATGATCCCGTTCAGATCCTGATCGAGTTTTCCCATTCGTCCCAGCATGGTTTTCTGGCTATAATGCTCAACAAACGCTTTAGGTAATTCGCCTTTATCAAAGCCACCAGGAGAGATAGCATTGACACAGACACTGAAAGGCGCCATAAGTGCAGCGAGATCGCGTGTCATGGAAATCACGCCGCCTTTGGCAGCGGCGTAATCGATAGGTTGTTCATTTTTATTATTGCGATGATACATATCTCTGTCGCGTCCGACCATGGCCGCGATGGAGGCGATGTTGATAATCTTTCCGGATTTCTGGCGCATCATGATTTCGCCGGCAGCCTTGCACATGAAGATAGGTCCGATCAAATTTGATTCGACAAGCGCGGCAATGGCCTTGGGATCCCGTTTAAACAGATTGCATTCCCCCATTCCCGATCCGCCCCCTGCATTATTGATGAGAATATCGATGCGATTTTTCCATTCCAGGGTCTGGTTGACAATCTGCTGTACATTTTGCCATTCCGTATGATCCAGCTCGAGTCCGATAGCCTCTGACCCGAATCGGTCGGATATCTTTTTTGCAGCCTGTTCGGCTTTATCGAGCACTCTGGAGGTGATGACCACAGAGGCCCCGGCCTCAGCCAGGGCACAGGCGGCATCGAACCCGAGATCTCTGGCGGCGCCGGTAATGATGGCGACCTTTTCTTTGAGTTGAAATCTCTTTATTGTGCTTTCCATGAAAACAGGTCTCCTTGATCAGAGTGTACAAGCATCATGACTCTACAGCTCGGACGGGGTGCCAATAATGGCATATTCATCAAATACCGCATGCATGATCGTAGTGCGGTTGTTGGTGGTGTAAAGTATATGGATTTTTCCATCTCTTGTCTGAATTGCATAAGGATAAGCAAATGAATTATCTCCCCCCGTAATATCCCGTTTATGGGGCCAGGTTTTGTCATTATCGATCGAGACGGCCACGGTTAAAGGAGTCCGGTCATTCATATTATCGTTATACACCAATAAGAGATGACCGTTTTGCAATTTAATAAAATCGACTGCAGAGTTTGGGTTCTTGAAATCGGTTTCGACCGCATCGCTCCAGGTATATCCGCCGTCACGGGATTCGGAACGCAGCATATATCCATGATCGGTAGGCAGGAAATCCCCTGCTCTTCTGATATAGGCCACGAGATAATCATCAGAAATTTGAACGACCTGTGCCTGCAAATTGCCCATTGGCGATTTGATTCTATTGGTTTCGGTCCATTCCCCTGTTTTGGGATTATAGCGCATAAAATAAGACAAAGTGGTGGCAGCGGACTTTTCACGGTCCTCGCCTGTTTCATGGTACATGGGCAACAAGTAATCCCCGTTATTGAGGACGATCGGTTGACCGCGTACCATGGTTCCTTCTTGAAAATTGAGCATAAACGAATCAGACCATGTTTCGGCCCCATCCTCGGAAATTTTGACTTTAACCCGTGCATTGGACCAGGTTTCACCATAGCGGTTCACATAAAACAACCAGACCTTGCCATCCGGTGCCTGCCAGACGACAGGATTACCTTCGCCGCGGTTCGGGGTATTGGCAATGATCTCGGGAGGGGTCCATTGGGTTTCCCCAATCTTTAAGCGGGATCCGTATACCGCTGTATCGTCACCATATTCTCCGCTGCCCCCATAATAGGCGATATAGAGATCTCCATTTGTCAACTGGGTAATTGCGGCCGGGTGTTTATATTGTCCGGGATGTTCCGGTCCAAAGACCCGATAGGTGGCGATATTGTAGCTCTGAGCAAACAATGAAAAATTTAAAGCGAAAATCAACAGCAAGAAAATTCTCTTCATAACTATCTCCTTGATCAGTATACAATGAACATCATGTTACCAGGAACAAATTGGACAAGGCAAATCCGGATCTATAATAGAAAAATGCAAAAACAAGCAATAAAATTATGAAGAAAAGATCATTTTTTTGTTCTAAATCAGAGTGCAACGGTTAACATCAGGAGTGGAACCCAAAATATCTGGTCTTTCGAGAAAAAAGGTCAATCCAAAAGGACACATTACTCAATCCATTTAAACCTTGTTGTTTCAAACTGAATAAAATAGATCCCTAAAAATACTCGCTGATTATTTCCATTATGACCATGTGCCATTCGAGATTATGTACTCTGATTCGAAAGAGTCATCCATAAGAACTGTACCTGTCTGCCCATTCTATCATAAATGACAATTTTAACAGGACAATTCTCGGTGTTTCGGATCAAAGACATATAGATCGTTTTGATCGAACTAGTCCTGCAAGACCTCTTCTGAGCGGAAAAATTTCAAATATTGAAATTTCCAGCTACGAGAATAGGCGAGGTTGATCGAAAAGGCCAGATGTGTAGCGATTTTATCCAAAACGCGATCTTTGAAAACGAATAGATCGAGTCTGGGCAACATTTTCAAGTTTGTTGTAAGGTCAATCAAAAGTCCGTTTGAAAGATCAACAGAGAATTGCTCATCCCCGACCGAGGATTCCTGCCCGCTGGTAAGATAGCGCAGGCGCAAACGTAAATCATTCTTAAAAGAACTCCAATTCAACTGATGCCGGCCATTGAATTCGAGGCCTCCGTTCCACTGATCTGTTTTCAGATCATAGTTACCGATCAAACCAAATCGCAGCCGATAAGATTTTTTGCGCGTCGATGCGATTCCCATCGTACCATAGAGATCCTGCTGTTCCAATAGATGATCGGTATCGAAGCGCATGCTGGCGAAAGGATTGACCCGGGTTCCCCTGCTATAATGATAGAGATCATAGATCGATTCCAGTTCGAGATTTGTTTCGATGGTCTGCAAAGGTGACTGGTCACTCTTTTCATTGCGAATACGCGTGCGATCATAACGATACAAGAATTGATTTTGCCAGCGAGAAGACGGTGTATCCCGAACCAGTGTGGTGAGATTATAGAGCAAAAGAGAAAAAGAATTTCTAGCATCGGGCCGAATTCTGGAATCCACTGATTTTGGATATCCCTCATTCCGATAAACATTTGTCGATTTCATTCCAAAATCAATACGATCGATATTCAATATCCATAAGGGACGCTGAAGATATGATTGTGTCAATAGCCATTGTTCAAACCGATCAAAATCGGGTTTTTCTTGTGATTCAGTCAGATATCTGATGACCAGATCATTGATCCATACCGGCTCACCGCGAACCGAAGAGACAATCCTCAGGTCTCCTTTGAATCGATTTTTGGTAAAATATTTATGCTCGAAACTATCACCATATCCGTCTCCCCCATTTGCCAGAAACTCGGTGGTAACCACACTATACACCTGATCGGGTTCGACGGGTTTACCATGAACGAGCAAATTCTCTGCCGGAGAAATCCCATGAACCGCTAAAAAATGGAGATGCTGATGATCAGTGGATGAAAAAGTTCGAGATCTTTGATAAAGATCAATGATATGTTTGCCTTTCAAGCGCATAATGACCAACCGGTCCTGAGACCAGAGAGTTCGGTCGATATCCCGAATCGTAATCGCCTTTGGGTTTAACCAGCCATTGAACCGGAAAAACCCTTGATTGAGCATAGCAATTTCAGAATGAGTGCTTTTTAACAACACGTAGAGAATATAGCGAACAAGATCAAAAGGGTGAACACGGTTTTGGATGCGTACAAGAGACGAATCGGGATTCAGCCCATATTGAGACATTGTGAATTCTCGATACAGATCCTGGATTTCAGGTATTTT
>CAYNUX010000205.1:0-7107 GCA_964400115.1 uncultured Cytophagia bacterium | reverse complement strand
CCCTGAAATGATTCGTCTTGCTGATGCCAGGGTTTCCGTTTTGCAGACGAATATCTCATCCCGCTTAAAGATTACCGCTGAGCAATTGAATGATATGATCACGGATAAAACCAAACTGCTCATTCTCAATAGTCCGAGCAATCCGTCGGGAGCCGTATATAGTGAAAAAGAGCTCGATGATCTTGTATCAGTGATCAAACAAAAAGGAATCTGGGTTCTCTCGGATGAAATTTACGATCAAATTGTGTTTGATAATCTTTCGTTTAAGAGCATGGTCGAATATGACTCTATTCAAGACCAGTTGATATATATCAATGGCGTCTCTAAAAGCTTTGCTATGACAGGTTGGCGGGTAGGATATCTTGTTGCTCCGCCGGCTGTTGCCAAAGCGGTTAAAAAGTATCAGGGACACAGCACTTCCAACCCTTCATCTATTTCCCAAAAGGCCGCCCTGGCGGCTTATCGCAATTCTCTGGATTTTGTCGATGAAATGTTACAAGCATTTACACAACGAAGAGATTATGTGCAAAACCAACTCGAAGGGATTGCCGGAGTAAATTGTCTCCAACCACAGGGTGCCTTTTATGCCTTTCCTAACATTGCCGCCTTTAAGGGGGGTAAAGTTAAAGACTCTGTTCACCTCTGTGAATACTTGTTACAAGACTATGGTGTGGCTATTGTGCCAGGTTCCGGGTTCGGCATGGATGATCATATCAGGTTGTCATTTGCAACGTCTATGCCGAATCTGGAAAAAGCATTGGATAGGATCAGTAAAGGATTACTGTCACTTGCTTAAGACCGTCAATACCGTCGGAGCCGCGGCCCTGCCGCATACTCGGTGCAGAGCTCGAGTTTGACCCCGACTCACTGCTAATTTTACTGGAATAATGGATGAGTGATCAGGAAAAACATCTTGGATTTAATAACAATCTAAAAGTCAAGGGTAGAAAACTGCATATTCAGACAGCTTACTCTGAGCAAACTCAAAAAGCCGTTTCAGAAGTGTTTGATGGCGGAGAACTCGTTGACAGGCGAGAGCATGTTGTTTCCTCTGAGCTGGCCGAATCAGAATTGGAAAAAGAAGTAAAGCAGTTCCACACCCTGGTTTTATCAGATCTTGAGGTACTTTTCCACATTTCAGACAAGGTACTTAATAGCGGACACGCTCTTTCTTTGATCAAATTGGCTACTCTTTTTTATGACAAAGGGTTTTATGTAGAGGCTGTGAACGTTTTGGAACAAGCTCTTAAAAAAAATCCCGATGTAAAAGAGGCCGACTTTCTTCTTGGCAAATGCGCTTATATGATCAAAGAATATGATAAAGCAAAATTACACATTGAAAAAGCAATTCTCAAAAATCCCGATTATCCTGATCTTCATTTATGGTTAGCCCGAATTTTGTGGCAAAAACAGCTTTTTCCTGATGCTTTGTCAGAATTTAATCGGGCCCTGGAACTCAATCCCGATTATCACGAAGCACATTATTATTTGGGCTTATGTCTGTTATATAGCAAAAATCAAGCTCCAAGAGATCCCGATCTAAAGCCCCCTATCGAAAGACTAAAAGATGCGGAAAAGCATTTTCATAAAGCCGTACAATTATCCGGGGCTTTTGACAAACAACTGATGCAATCCGGATTTGAAAAACTTGATTTAAAAGATGAAAAAGATACCGGTCTTGATGAATTTGAAAAAGCCTATCACCCGGTTCATGTTACTGACAAAAGTGTAATTGCACAGAGCGAATTCTATATAAAATTTATGTTCGATGGATTGGACAAAGAAACGAAAACCCTGTCTCATTACATTCGAACAATGGAAAAATCGGTTGCACAGTATCCTGAATACGCTGATCTTCGAAAAAGCCTGGGAACCGCTTATTTGTTAAAAAGTTGGCATTATTTCATTCAATCTATTGAAGAATATCGTAAATCTATAGAAATCAATCCCGATTTTGAGCGAGCTTCAAAGCATCTCAAACTTTTGGAGAATGATAGCCGTGGTTTCTTGATTCTTTTACGCACGATTTTAAAATAGACTCCGATTCCAGCATTAACCAGTGAGGCAGCCATGGACGACAACACCTTCCTTTTCACAACCCCTATCAGTTTTCGGAACCCTGGTATAAATTTTGCACTTGAAACGTAATGAGCGAAATCGGTGGCAGGGCGACTCTAATTTGTATCGCCATCGCACAATTTTCTGGAACATGAAACATTCATCCGCGTTTGTCATTTAAAAACTGTTTGGTGATAGATCTAATGAAAAAGATAACCATTTTAGCACTCATTGCTCTGGGCACTAACCTAGCATCTATTTGTCCTGCCTTTGCCCAATCATTATCTGTTTCGGCCAGCCATTCGGAACCCGGCAAGTTGGCCGTATATCGTGTCAAATTTGAGCCCCAAAAAGATATCCAAAGTGTTGTAGCTGTGGGTCTTGGTTTTCCTTTGGAGTTTAATCTGAGCCAGCTGAAAATCGCGGATATTTCACCCAATCCATTGTCTACAAGAATCAAAGTTAAGCAAGATACGGTATATCTTTTTCCTCAGGATCCGGTAGATTGGCGTGCCGGAGAACAAATTACTCTAAATATGGCCGGTATTTTTAATCCAACCCAATTCAAAGAGTTTTCTTTTACTCTCTGGGTTGAGAACAATGATGAAATGGTATTTAGGATCCAGGAAAATATTCAATTAAATGTATTTGGTCGGGATGAAAATTAATAGATTTAAGAATCTGGTACAATTATTTCTGCTTATTTCTTTTATCCCTTTATGGGCTCAGGGAAATTTGAGCAATGTTCAAGTCGAAGCACAATCCAGTGCTGCGGGTGATTATACGATATATACGTTTAGCTTTATCAATCAACAATCGGTTCCTTCCTTTGGAAGTTTTAGGTTCAAGTTTATCAAAGATCCCAATGATGGGAGCGTTCTTTTTAATCTTGATCAGGTCTATGTTGCTTCGATGGAACCTATCGACGGCGATGATGCTGGCGGATTCTCTGATATAAGTAAGACAGACTCTAGTATTACCGCCAAGCGCAATGGAGGTATATCCATTGTGCCTAACTCTCTAATCGAGATTCATATCGGATTGATTCGCAATCCTCTGAATCCGATCAGTTTTGGCGAAGTTCTTGTTCAGACATTGAATGGAAGTAATGTCGTATTGGATGAAGGCAAACCGCCGCAGTTCGATATTTATGGTGCTATCGAAAGTTTTGATTTTTCACCTCTTGGTGTCAATCAAGCCACAGCTGGAGAGGCGATTCCTCTTCAGGTCACCAATGCTCTGGACAAGAATAGCCAAAATGCTTCCGGGTGGATATGGGTCACCGTTGAAGGTGATGATGCCATATCTCCCTTTGGATATCGTCCTCAGTTGAATCCTATTTATGTCGACAATGGCTCTTCCGCTGAGGTTGATCAAAAGGTTTTCAAGGCTGGTGACGATTATAGGTTTTCGGGATCTGCCGATCAATATGATTATAGCACCGTTTCTGCGACGTTCGATATCTTACCCGCAACGGCAGATTCACTTACCTTGTCTGGATATCCCTCGACGGTTCAAAGCGAGGTGGCTTTTCCTGACAGTGTTTATGTCTCTGCGCGGGATCCATATGGCAACATTTCTACGCAATATACCCGTACCATCGCGTTTTCCACATCGGATCCGTCTGCTCAGGTACAATTGCCTGCTAACTATACTTTTAATATCTCTGATCAGGGACGTGCTGCATTTAATGGGGGACAATTCGCACTGGCAACCGTCCCCGGTCCCTATACATTGCAAGTCGAACAAACCGATAATTCTGACATCGATGGCGAGAGTGAAAATATCGCTGTTTCTGACACGCCCCTTTATCAATTTGATATTTCTCTTGTTGACCCGGTCGTTGCAGGTGAACCCGCACAGGTTCAGGTAAGCAATTTCAGAAACGGATCAACCCCGCTGAATGGCGTCATAAGTTTGGAATTTGATGACGGGGCTCCTCATTTATCTCCGAACGGTACGGCTCCGATACTCAATGATATTATCGTAAGAAATGGATCAGGAACAGGCACCCTAATTCTTACCAAAGTGGAATCGGATGTCATAATTCGAGCGACTTCCCCTGGGACTATCGACCGGACGCTGACAAATATCGATGTTTTGCCGGGTGATTTGGGGCGTTTTATCATTTCAGGTTACCCCACTGTCATCAGTAAAGGGACCCATTTCCCTTCCGCTGTTCAGGTTTCGGTACTGGATGGCTATGGAAATGCCAAAACAAACTATACAGGCTCTATTGTTTTTGATAGTGATACGGATGCCAATATGACGTTGCCATCCGGTCCTCAGGCGTTTTCTTTTCAAGACAGCAAATCATTTTCCGGTTCATTATTTGCTTTTAATACTTCAGGTTCTCAGACCTTTAAAGTTGTTGATCAAAATACCGGTATCAGCGCGACCACTGATCCCATTCTGGTGGGTTCTGTCATTATTAAGGAAATTTATTCTCAAGCGGAAAAAGTAGGCGAGGGCCAGACCGGAATTCGAGTGCTCATGGATGTACAAAACGTGGGTGGACAAGACTTTATCCTCAGCAATGCAGATCTTCATTTCGTTGAAGAGACATTTGGCACGAATTATGATCCATATATAGATGTCAGCTTTGCCGGAAACATTTCTTTGGTTCCGGCTGGTGGTATCGAAACTCTGCGTCTCGATGTAAACATCGATGAAGGATTGCCCATACCGGCCAGACCTCTGATCGTAACGGGCATAGTACAGGGTACCTCGGGGGGAAACAATATCAGTGTCCAGGAAACCAACTTGCCCTTGACATGGACTTTATACGCACAAGCCGAGCTTGATGTAACCTCTATTCTCATCAATGAAAACGTTCAACAAGATACGGTCTTTCAGGGACAAAGCGGTATTCCGCTCAGTATGACGGTTAAGAATGTTGCATCTGCGACCAATAGCGCAGCTGCATTGCTCGAGAACGCCGTTGATCTCACGCCCTTTGTTTTTTATCATCAGGGGAGCCAGGTTAATCCAGATGATTATACGACAATCGCCTCGCTTACCAATCCGACGACCGTATCAAAAGGCCAGACCGTGACACTGGATTATACATTAAAGGTTGCAAATACCGCGGAACCGGGCCTGGTCGCCGTTTATGCAAACTTGCCCTATAAAGATGCTATTAGTAATCAATCCCGCACCGCCGGAGTGTTTAACGGAGATAATGATCAGTCTCTTATGCTGACTGAATCGAGGGTACTCGTAGAGTTGACCGATATTGTGCCTTCTCAACTTTCGGTTACTGCCGGACAGGATTCTGTCTGGGATGTTACGGTGTCTATTACCAATAAGGGAGAATCTTCGATTGGTCTCGATTTGGATCCCATAAATACATATTTGCAGTTCCGCAATGGGATCGATATTGACAATACTTTTTTATATCAACAGCCCCTGGTTTTGGATGAGGGAGGCACAACCGTTCCCTCTGGTGAAACCCGTCATTTAACATTCCGAGTTACCGAAACCTCGACTCGCACCGGAGCGGTCACTATACTGGCTACCATCAAAACACAGGCCGGGATTCGCGCTGATTCCTTTACTTCCCAGGTCACAGGTTCTGTTCTTGTTCAGTCTCCGGAAAATGTTAATGTCGCATCAATTAACTCTGTGCAGTCAACTGTGACCATTGCTGACCCCGGTTTTTCCTGGCCTGTATCGATGATATTACAAAACAATGGCGCCAGCAGTGTAGAACTGGATTTTAGTGAGACAATATTGGATCTGCCGACGTCAGAATTCGATATTACTCACCCGAACACCTTTCTCGGGGGGGGAACAATACTCGCCGGTGGAAAGAGCGATACATTAGTCTTTGATGTTTCCAGCCAATCAACAGCCACTCAATTGGGAACATTTGATGTCGGTGCTTTTATACAGTACAGCGTTTTGAATACGGGTGCAAAAAAATCCTTTACTGTCTCTAATTTAAGCCAAATAACCGTGCAAGATTCTGCAAAGTTGCAGATCCTTCATGTTCATACGACACGAGATACCGTAACCCGTGGAATAGTACCAAACTGGCAGGTCGTCACCGTGCTTGGCAATGAACAGGGCGGTGCGGATTTAAAAGTGGATTTTGATCTGGATTCCACTTTTGCCAAACTATACGATCCGGAGCTGGACACTTTTTTCTCTCTCGACCTACAAGCGCCCAATGCCCTGGCATCCGGGGATAGCGTTTTAAAAGCCGGAAAAAAAGATTCCATTATTTGGTCTTTATCCTCTCTTTCAGAATCTCTGGTGGGAAAATACCAGCTTTGGTCGCGAGTAAGGGCTAAAGAACTCAACCGTCAGATAGCCATGGTGGATACCTCTCTCAAACCGGAGCAAATCGACTCGCTCCTGATTCAATATCAAGGTGATCTTGAACCCGTAGCTGCTTCGTTGCGCCCCAGGAATATTACGCCGGAGTCATTTGTCAAGTTTCGAATCGATATCCGGAACAATGGCGAATCTACAATATTTCTTGATCCTCAGCAAACGCGTTTTCTCCTCGGGTCTACAAATATTACAAGCTCCCTTGATCCGGCATCGCCTCGAATTATTTCTGCCAGTGAAGAGATTACCCTCTCCTTTATCGTACAGGAAGTGCCGGCAAGTATTGCCGCTCAGAGTTATATCCCAGAACTGGAGATCGTGGGAGAAGAAAATGGCAATTCATACCAAAAAAGTTTAACACTTGACACGATGCCAGTACAGGTTGTTGAAGCCGGGGAGCTGGCTATTCTTTTTGTGCAACCTGATCCGACGACTGTTTCTGTTGGGCAGGAAAAAGATTGGACGATCAATGTCGGGGTTCAAAATAATGGGGCCGTTGATCTTTTATTGGATAGCGCACGGGTAGAATTTTACAATAATGGAAATAACATATCTGTCCTGTTTGACCGAGAGACCGCTTTTTCCTTTAAAGAAGGAAATAAGATTCTGGGTCCTTCACAAAAGGATACATTGGTATTCAATATATCACATGTGGATTCCCGTACCCCCACCGGTCAGGTTTCTTTGCCGGTGAAATTATGGATGACCGATGCC
>CAYNUX010000204.1:0-7133 GCA_964400115.1 uncultured Cytophagia bacterium | reverse complement strand
TAAATAAAAATCTCATCGACTCGTTTGACAAGAATGCCGATATCACCAATCGCCGCGGATATACCTTTTTTCGCCCCCCGATGATTCAATTCCTGCATTGCAAAAATGTGCTGATCGAGAATGTCTCTATGAAAGATCCACCGTTTTGAACAGTAAATCCGGTCTATTGTGAAAATGTCAATATTACCGGTATCACCATTACCAATCGGGAAGATTCACCCAATACCGATGGCATCAATCCCAGTTCTTGCCGGAATGTGCGTATTTCAAACTGTTATCTGAGCACCGGAGATGATTGCATTGCGATTAAATCAGGAAAGAACGAGGATGGCCGCCGGGTAGGCAGGGCATGCGAAAATATCACGATCACCAATTGTACCATGCTCAAAGGGCACGGCGGGGTGGTGATCGGCAGTGAAATGTCCGGGGATGTGCGGCGCGTCACGATATCCAATTGTGTCTTTGATGGTACTGACCGCGGCATTCGCATAAAGTCAACCCGGGGCAGAGGAGGGATTGTCGAGGATATTCGGGTCAGCAATATCGTGATGAAAGACATTGTCAAAGAAGCCTTTCGATTGAATATGTTTTATCGCCCGGTTCCGCCGGAACCGGTTTCGGAACGGACACCCCGGTTCCGCAATATCCATCTAAGCGATATCACTGTGATCGCGGCCAATCAGGCTGGAACGCTATTGGGATTGGATGAAATGGTTATCCAAGATGTTTCATTTAATAACATCACCATTCATGCCAGAAAAGGATTCGAGGTCAGAAACGTCCGGCATATTGAATTTCACAATGTCGCTGTCAATGTCGAAGAGGGGCCGGCCTTTCGGTTCGAACAGGCCAACTCGGTCGAGCTCGACGGGGTCAGTTCCAATGCCGCTTTTCCTGATACGCCGGTGGTGGATTTGAAAAATGTTCAGAATGAGCGACGGGGTCGGACCAAACTATGTTCCTAATAAACAATGGTATAGGTGCGAAAAATGCTGAAAAATAGGCTTTAGAAGGCATAAAAACGTCGTAAAATCGCAGTCTAAGGCAAGCGCCCCTGTCGCGGCTCACTCTAAATGCCCACCATTGTGTTCTCTGACTTGTTTTTCTTATGGGTGCCGCGGCTTTTCACACCCTGATAAATGACAGCAAGGCGAGTGTTCATGCCCCATAGAAATATAAAGGGCCCTTAGAATCCGTTTTTTGGCTTACAAAAGGCCTACCAAGGGCGATTTTGGCGATAGAAAATGACTTGACCATATAATAATCAGGCTATTAATTTGGTCCGACCCCGTTCCCAGCCGGTCCCAGGATTGTTTTCATCGATATAGTCATCCATAACCGCTGGAAACATAGTGGATTGACTACAATCTTTGCCATTAACGTAACGCATCTCTTCTCCTGGCTTGTTGAAAAGAATAGGGCTATTTTATACAGATATTGCAATATCGTTTTCACGCACCCTCCGAGTTTGGGAACCCGCTAAATCCTCTCACCACGATTGGGATTTTGACCTTCCGACTTTATACCAACCCGCGCTTTTCCTGCAGGTCATGAATAAATCGGATTCCTTCACGGATCAGGGTGTCACCATCCGGAGCCAGTTGGCGCCATACCCAGGTGTTCATGTTGTCGGTGATATCGACAAACGATTCCAGGCCGGCATAGCCCTGATAATTCATCTCACCCAGGGCGCAAAAGATACCATCCCAATCCACATGTCCGGTACCCGGAATCCCACGATCGTTTTCGCAGAGATGGTAGTGGATGAGATCCTTGCCGGCTTTTTTCGTCGCCTCGTAAAAACTCTTTTCCTCGATATTCATATGATAGGTATCCAGATGGAGCTTGACATTCTCCTCGCCGATCATCTCTTTGAGTTTCAGGGCCTGATCGCAAGTATTGATCAAAAAGGTCTCATAGCGATTTACCGGTTCCAGACCGATCTGAACACCGACCCGTTGGGCTTCCCGGGCGACCTCCGCCAGGCTATCGGCTGAGTAGCGCCATTCAGTCTCGGTGGGACGCGCGTCAAGTGCCCGCACATGTTGGGAATAGATGACTCCACTAAAATTGGTCGCCCCGATCTCAGCAGTGGCATGAACACAGCGCTTTAGATACTCTATACCTTTTTTACGGATCTCCGGATCGTCGCTGGTGATGTCGGTCTCGCCCAATAGAACCGTGGATGTACAGACATCCAGATCGACAGACTGTAATCGTTTTAATACCGCTTTGGAATCAAAGGTATCCAGAACCATGAGAGGAATCTCGATAAAGTCGAGCCCCAGATTCTTGATCCGATCAATCAGGTCGAGCGTGTCGTTGCTCCATTGAGAACACCAGGCATAGGCATGAATGCCAAACTTCATAAAAGCCTCCTGTGGGTAAATTAAATCTGTTTTCTCTATCTTTGATAAACCTTAAAAGACGCCACGAATCAACATAAAAACCGGAATCAAAGCAATGATGCCATCACTACTGTCCACAATAATCAAAAACCACTCTTGTTCAAAATAGCCCGAGTGTTGTAAAAATAACCAGAGTGATGTGTTGTGATTGTTTGGTAGCGGTGTTTTACGGTGAACTATTGGAAATCATCAGACAGTCTTATTAATTTACCAGATTTTCACAAAAGAGCAATCAGAAAATCGGGCTGAAAGGGATTCAGTTAATCCTCTTGATTCTTTCTCCGGCATGCCGTAAACTTGTCGGATAGGTTTCCACCTGTCGATGTGATCGACAACCTCTATCCGGGGGAGACGACAAAAGATAGATCCTTTACAGCAGATAGCGATCTGAGAGGAGTGACATGGCCGACAAACATACCGGTATTCAGGAGACATTCTAGCGATGGCGTTGGGAGATCAATTAGCGACGGGGTCGGACCAGATTATGTTATTAATAAACAATAGTATAGGTGTGAAAAATGCTGAAAAATAGGCTTTAGAAGGCATAAAAACGTCGTAAAATCGCAGTCTAAGGCAAGCGCCCCTGTCGCGGCTCACTCTAAATGCCCAGGTTACCACATATCCAGGTTTTTCCACAGCAAATCATACCGAGCGCAAAGGGATTGTTATAAAGAAGAATACATTACCCCCACATTCACCCGCCCTCAGACGGGGTGTTTATAGAGATGTCTTGTATTCGTAGTCATTTTACCCTAGACTCGAATGCGTTGGTAAAGAAGCGGGGTCGGACCAAATGTAATCACTTAAAAACAATTAGATAGGCTGGAAAAATCGTTCCAAAAGCGCCTTAGAAGGCATTTTTTCGGCTGAAAAAGGGCTTCTAAGGAAATTCTCGACCTTGTGGAGAGGACTTTACTCGCCTCTGCAGGGTCACTTTTTGGCGCCTCGGCATGCCCCATACTTGACGCTGCTAGCGATCGAGAGATCATTAGAAGCGGTTTTTAGGGGTGAATGATGCTTTCTAAGGGGGGGTACGGTTTTTTAATCTTAATTGATTGTTTTTATTGGGTATAATTTGGTCCGACCCCGCTCGTTTAAAATGGCGCCGCACTGCCGTGTAACGAATCGACGAAAAACCAAAGCAGGAGATACGCTCTTTATCCGAAAGTGTACGGAACCGGAAAGTTTTCACAAGACGATCTATGATTCGCTGCGCATTGATCATGTGCCGTGCAAAACAAAAAAATACAAGATAAAAATCTGTAGTGACCCATAAGCAGTGTCAAAGAACGAAAATGGACGTAAGTCCATTAAATAGACCTTGTCTCACGGGAACAGAGGTGAACTTGGGTTAGGTGGGCTATGCCTTGTTGTCGGTGTATTTCTTTTAATTGGATTTTTTTTCAATAATGGTGATATTAACGATGGTGGTGATTTGCCATTGTTCATAATATTGAGCGGAATCGGCATGATCGTGTCCGGACAGTTTGTGTTGTGTTTTGTCTCTATGGAAAGAAATACCAAACGAACAATAGAATTATTGAAAAAAATTGTTGACTAGGTCATCTGCATCCTATACCGAATTCGGTATGTGCTCTCTATATTTTTATCTAATCAAATAGGGAAATATATGTCCTTACCCACTCTGACAACCCGCCGGTTGCGTATTAAATTTTTGGCACTGGAAGACGCGCTGCTGAGCGAATTCAAGGGCTCTATGCTGCGGGGCAGTCTGGCGCATGCCATGGCCAGAACCACGTGCAAAAAAACAAATTCGAAACAGTGCGACGCCTGTGAAGAAGCAACAGATTGTCCATTTTATATCGCATTCAAGAAAAGATTCGAGGATGAGGTGCCCTGGCGCAAGCCGGGCAACAATGCGCCCAGACCGTTTGTCATCGATTGTACGGATACGGAAAAACGCTTCAGACGAGGGGATTATCTCACCTTTTACCTGAACCTCTTTGGTACCCGTCTCCAAACCGAATTGTGGATCGATGTGCTGCAAAATATGGCCCTGGCCGGTCTCACCAAACGAAAGCACAAATTTACACTCTATTCGGTATCCCTTCAAACCCGTTTTCCTGATTCCGATACCTGGCAGAACCTTTATGTGTTTCCGCGAAACCATTCAAAAGGTCTGCAAGGGACGACAGAAATCAGCATGATGGAAAATGACGATCATGCGATTCTATATTTTCTGACGCCGACACAATTCAATATCGAAACCCGGTTTGCGACTGATTTTACCTTTTCGGATTTGATAAAGCGGCTATTGCGTCGCTATTATGAGCTTGCGGCTCTGTATGAACAGCCAATCGGGAATTACGAGTTTGAAAATTTTTCAATGGCCGCACAAAAGATTGTGACCCAAAAAGAACTTGCCTGGCACAGGGGGTGGAAGCGATTCAGTTCGACGCAGGGCACCGTCTTGAATTTGGATGGCCATCTCGGTTCGATCAAACTCGAAGGGGATCTGACGCTGTTTAAAGAGTTACTCGTCAAAGTCCAGTTGTTTCATGTCGGCAAGGAAACGGTATTCGGACTGGGAAAAATGCGCTTGCAAAACCATGACTAAAGACTGATACTCTTTATACCAGAAAAAAATAAACCCACTGTGAACAAAAAGGGGGAAAAGATGCCGGTATTGTATCTGGTGACACAACAAACCGTATTGAGAAAGGCAGGCAAGCGTTTATTGTTTTGCAGTGCTCCACCCGCGAATCGCAAAAGCCGGGGAGTGCGTGAACAGGATATTTTGCTCGAGTTGACTTGCCAGGATATCGATCAGGTCATGCTGTTTGGCAATATCCAGGTTACGACGCAAGCACTTTATCAACTCTTGAGACATGATATCGAATTGGCCCTGTTTTCCAGCAGCGGTTATTTGTTGGGGCAATTGACCCCTCCAAAACAGAAAAATATTGCCTTGCGAGTGCAGCAATTTCACCAGGCCAATGATATGGATTTTTGTCTCGAATTTTCCAAAGAGTTGATCACACAAAAGATCGAATCCGGGATGAAATTGCTACAGGATTATAAAAAGCACGATAACACACGATACACAAAAGCGGAATGGCGTCGATTCAAAACGTTTATCGGCAGCATTCAACAGGCTGCCAATCTGGATAGCCTGAGAGGGATCGAGGGATCTGCGTCGCAATGGTATTTTTCATTGTACGGACGCCTGTTTCATGCGCCCTGGGAATTCAAAGGCCGTTCCCGCCGACCGCCTGAAGATGCGATCAATGCGGTGCTGTCGTTCGGATATGTTGTTCTGGCGAGTGAAATCCAGTCGTTGCTGGATGGCCGCGGATTCGATCCTTACCTGGGCTATTATCATCAGCTTCGCTACGGGCGTCCCAGCCTGGCCCTGGATATACTCGAAACCTATCGTCACAGTTTTATCGACAGGTTGGCATTGCATGGCTTTAACAAAAAGATTTTTCAGGAAAACCATTTTTATGAACGATCGCAGGGCGGGATTTATCTCAACCAGCAAGGGAAGCAAAAGTTTTTTCGGTTATATGAGAAAATGCAGGGTAATTATATCGGCAGCGTACCCGATGAAACAAAAGCCCTGTTGATTCGAAAAAAACTCCAGGATGCCATCAATACACTTGTGCAAAAGCATTTAATTTGATATGTTATACCATGATCGTTATCGTCACATATGACATCTCGGAAGATCGTGTCAGAACGCGGTTGATGAAGGATTTGAGAGATTTTGGTCCTCGCGTACAATACTCTGTGTTTGAAACCGACATCAATGAAAAGGAATTCGAAAAATTGAACATGATGCTGGCAAAGGTGGATTTGGGTGAACAGGACAGTATTCGGCTCTATCAGATCTGCCGGCATTGTGAAGGAAAAATAAAATTGTGGGGCCAAGGGGAGGTCAGCAAGGACAAACCTTATTATATTGGATAAAATAGCAACTCTTGTGCCAAAAATAACCTTTGCAATTAAACGGCAATGGGTAATTTTTGCTAGATAGTTGATATTAATTATCTTAAAGGAGGGATTTTTGAGTCGAAAGATTTTAATGGGAGGGTTTGAACCTTTAAATTTACAGATGGAGAAAAACACTGTTAAAAGTCGTTGGTATTGTGCGAGTTACAAAAGCAGCGGTCGGAATTAGAGGATAGACCAAGTCGGGATTGCGAGAGAATAGGTTTTATTGACTTTGATTGAATGATTCTATTAGCAAGTCGGAATTAGAGGATAGACCAAGTCGGGATTGCGAGACATACTGGTGTTGTAATTTAATTTTTTTTCTACTTTTTGTGTCGGAATTAGAGGATAGACCAAGTCGGGATTGCGAGACGATCTGCAGGGTTATTTCCGTTTCCTCGGTCTCCCCGTCGGAATTAGAGGATAGACCAAGTCGGGATTGCGAGAAAAACTAAACAAGGCAGAGGGTATGATCACAAAAAAACATTGTCGGAATTAGAGGATAGACCAAGTCGGGATTGCGAGACCCATCCGCGGTATCCGACCATGAACTGACACTCTTTGACGTCGGAATTAGAGGATAGACCAAGTCGGGATTGCGAGAGCGCGCCTTTCATTATCTTCTCAGCCTCGAATTTATTCTTAGCAGTCGGAATTAGAGGATAGACCAAGTCGGGATTGCGAGTGGGTTGGATTGGTATGGAAAGTGCCTTCCTTGTCGGCATAGTCGGAATTAGAGGATAGACCAAGTCGGGATTGCGAGTCTATTTT
>CAYNUX010000203.1:0-7145 GCA_964400115.1 uncultured Cytophagia bacterium | reverse complement strand
ATGGTGTACCCAATTTCGAGCTTGTGGGTATGGCCAAAGCGGTGGCGGCAGAGACCGAAACCACCCTGGTTCCGGAAGCGGGCACTGTGCTGGATCCCACGATTCCTTACAAAGGTCCCTCATTTGTCAAAGCCAACAGAGTGATCAATTACGGGATTACCTATGCGATCTCGACAGATGCATTGCTCGATTTTTTTCAAAAGAACCGGTCGACTCTGCAAAATCAGGGGTATTTTTTATCCTTTGACAGAGCAGAGAATTGAACTGACAGGATGAACTCGATAATTTGGGTTGCGTCTAATATTTTCTCAGTGAACGGGGACGGATATGACGGATATTTTCTTCACTGATCGGGGGGGGGGCGATCACTTCCAGCAATAATCCAACATTTTGGCTTCCGGGTTTATAAAGATATTTTTTGTCCGCAAACAATGTTCTGCCATTCTTGTCAAGATCAAGAGTATAAATCCCTTTATCGTTGGGATAAAACGTCAGATAAAGATGAGTATAATCATCAAAGGCGACTCTGACCTTGATAGCAGTGGGAAATTTTTTAACACTAAAAAATTTAATTGCATGTTCGCGCCAGGCCCTGACAATAACACAGGGGGTCCCCTCTTCAAAGATGACCTTTTCCATATTATTTTCCCGTACTACCTGTATCTGTAACGAGTTTGTGACTCGTTTTTCAAGAAGATTCATTGGTCCGTGTAGAATGATATCATCCTGCAGATAATACTGAAACTGGGTGAGATCTTCTTCTTTGAGTTTATATTTTTTTATCAGGTCGGTGCTCAGAGGAACCCGAACATATTGATGAGCTGGCTCGCGCCGACG
Organism: uncultured Cytophagia bacterium; assembly: GCA_964400115.1. GTDB lineage: Bacteria > Zhuqueibacterota > Zhuqueibacteria > Residuimicrobiales > Oceaniaggregativiventaceae > Oceaniaggregativivens. Next base: position 6,308 of record CAYNUX010000203.1, on the reverse strand, counting down.
ACCCGGGGGCCCTGGGTGGCGACTGCATGAGAGCAGAAACAACAAAAGAAGGAAAAATGTCGGCCAGGTCCTTGTCATAGAGTATCCAAAGGTTTATTTTTTTAATGTAAGTCATGCTGAGAAAAAAACAAACAAAAAAATGTTTACGTTTCTCGTGTGACGTCATGGAGCAATTGGGGGACTTGCTGAGCAGTGACTTTACTATATACCTGATCATTGATCATCACCACCGGAGCCATGGCACATACGCCGAGACAGCGGCTGTTTTCTATAGAAAAAAGGCCATCTGAGGTGGTTTCACCCACATGAATGCCCAGCTCTCGTTCAAAGGCATCCGCAACCTGATCTGCGCCTTTAACAAAGCAAGCGGTTCCCATACAAATGGAAATGGCAAATTTCCCACGGGGTTGTAAGCGAAAAAAATGGTAAAATGTGGCTACTCCACTGACCACTGAGGTTGGTACCTTTAGCATGTGAGCGACCTCGTCCATGTGATCTGTGGACAAGTACCCATATTTTTGCTGCACTTTATGAAGGACAGCAATCAGATAACTCTCGGAATGCTCTTTGGTAAGACATTGCTCGATAAAAGTAATAATTTTAGAGTCCAGCGTATATTCAGCTTTATCTATCATTAATTTATTCCTCTCGGTTCTCTGGGATGATACGTTGTATGCAAAAGCTGATGCGCTTTTTCACTTCCCGGTGTATCCAAAACTTCTTTATAGAGCTGTTTAATAAAGGGATTCTCATGGGATTTTCTCAGGGTCTTTTTTTCATCGATATCATATAGAGCATTTGCACGCAATGTGAGCACTTTGGGATCGAGCACATAATGATCACCTGGCGGATAGGGTTGACCGCCGCCACCAATACATCCGCCCGGGCACGCCATGAGTTCCACCAGATGATAGGTCTTTTCACCGGTTTTGATCTTGTCCAGGAGCGTCTTGGCATTGGTCAAGCCATTGGCCACGGCGATATTCAGGGTCTTGCCAGCGATCTCGATGGAGGCTTCTTTCAGGCCTTTGACATGTCTGACCTGCTTGAAATCAAGATCATCCAGAGGCTCTCCGGTAAGCGTCTCGGAAGCGGTGCGCAGAGCAGCTTCCATCACGCCACCGGTGGTTCCAAAAATATCCGCTGCCCCGCTGGAGACTCCCAGAGGATTATCCAGTTCTCCGGGTGGCAGATTTTTCAGATCCAGTCCATACGCTTTGATCATCCATGCCAATTCCCGGGTCGTCAGAACAGAATCGGTATACGGGGTTTTGTTTTCAGCGCGATGCTCCGGACGATTTGCTTCAAACTTTTTCGCCACACAAGGCATGATTGCGACCATAAAGAGTTTGTTAGGATCGAGATTGTTTTTTTCAGCATAATAGGTTTTGACCAGGACGGACACCATGGTCATGGGAGACCGGCAAGTAGAGGCATTGGGGATCAGTTCCGGATAAAAATGTTCGAGATATTTTATCCAGCCTGATGAGCAGGATGTCAATAAGGGTAATTTTTCATTGTTTTCTATGCGTTTGACGAGTTCATGGGCTTCTTCGACAATGGTCAGATCTGCGCCAAAATTGGTATCAAAGACGGCATCGAATCCCAGGCGGCGCAGAGCGGTGACGGCTTCACCGGTCATTCCTGTGCCCGGTGCTACGCCGAAATCTTCTCCGATGGCCGCCCGAATCGAGGGTGCGATCTGAGCGATGACTTTGACCTCGGGATCTGCCAGAGCATCCCACACCGGGTCGGTATTGCTCTTTTCCAGGAATGCCGCAACCGGACACACATTGATACATTGACCGCAGTTGATGCAGACCGATTCGGCCATAGGTCCTTCATAGGCGGGAGCCACGACGGTTGAAAATCCGCGATAGAGCTGACTGAGATTATGTACCCCCTGTACTTCTGAACAGACCCGTACACAGCGCCGGCATAGAATACATTTTTCGGCATCACGAATCACGGAATCGCTCGAAGTCTCTAATTCGTGGTGTTTGCGCTTGCCTGCAAAGAGCCGTTCTCTCACACCCAGGCTATACGCAAGATTTTGCAGCTCACAATGACCATCCCGCTCACAGGTTTGGCACTCTTGAGGATGATTGTCCAGGATGAGTTCCAGCAAGTCCCGCCGTGCCTGACGGATTTCAGGCGAATTCGTCTGGATTTTCATGCCATCACGCGCCAATGTTGCACATGAGGGCAGAAAAGTCCGGTATCCCTCGACCTGGACAATACATATCCGGCAGGCACCTTCCAGTGAAAGATCGGGGTGATAGCACAGCCTGGGGATTTTTATGCCGAGTTTTTCAGCCGCTTGCATGATAGTGGTTCCGCTATCTATGGACATCTGTGTATGGTCAATCGTGATTTGAATAGAATCCATTAAAACAACCTTTATATTCAGTCGATAGTGATGGCGTCGAATTTGCATGCATTATAGCACTCGCCACAATGGATACAAATAGATTGATCGATCACATGGGGTTGGCGGGGTTTTCCGGATATACAGTTGACCGGACAACGTTTGGCGCACAGTGTACACCCCGTGCATTTTTCAGGATCGATTTCATAGCGAATCAGGGCTTTGCATTTATGAGCCGGACAGTGATTATGTTCGATATGTTCGATAAATTCCTGTCGAAAATTGTCCAATGCACTCAGCAGGGGATTGGGCGCTGTCTGCCCGAGCCCGCACAAAGAGGTTTTCTGAATCAGTTTGCCCAGCCGTTCCAGTTTGGGGATATCCTCTGGTTCCCCTTTTCCTTCGGTAATCCGCTCAAGAATTTCCAGCATGCGCAGAGTCCCTTCGCGGCAAGGAACACATTTGCCGCATGATTCGCTCTGGGTAAATTCAAGAAAGAATTTAGCTGTTGCAACCATACAGTCGGTATCATCGAGCACGATCATACCCCCTGATCCCATGATGGAACCTATTTCGGCCAGGGATTCGTAATCGACAGGCGTATCAATGAGATTTGCGGGTATGCATCCTCCTGATGGGCCGCCGGTTTGCACGGCCTTGAGAGTGCAGCCAGGATCCAGACCCCCGCCAATATCGAAAATAATTTCTCTCAGGGTCGTGCCCATCGGCACTTCAACCAGACCCGTGTTTTGTACTTTGCCGGCAAGGGCAAAAACCTTGGTGCCTTTACTTTTTTCAGTCCCAATACGGTTATACCAATCAGCACCATAAAGGACGATAGTGGGTACATTTGCCCAGGTCTCTACATTATTGATCACCGTGGGGTGACCCCACAAGCCTGATTCCGTTGGGTAAGGGGGCCGAATTCGGGGCTGTCCGCGTTTCCCTTCGATAGAAACCATCAGCGCTGTTTCTTCGCCGCAAACAAAGGCTCCGGCACCCAGCCGGATTTCCAGATCAAAATCAAATCCGCTGCTCAGAATATTTTTGCCCAACAATCCATAATTTTTGGCTTCCTGGATTGCATGTTCAATGCGCTGGATCGCAAGCGGGTACTCTGCCCGTATATAGGCATAACCTTGATGGGCCCCAACTGCAAAGGCACCGATAGTCATTCCCTCTAAAATGATAAAGGGATCTCCCTCCAATGCACTGCGGTCCATGAATGCCCCGGGATCGCCCTCATCGGCATTGCAAACCACATAGCGTATTGGATCGGGAGTACAAGTGCGGGCATTCTTCCATTTGAGTCCGGTGGGAAACCCTCCGCCCCCTCTTCCTCGCAAGCCGGACTGGCTGATCTGATCTATGGTTTTTGCGGGGTCATCTTGGTCCAGGGTTTTGGCCAAGGCTTCATACCCTTTGTTGTGAATATAGTCACTCAAACTTTCGGGATCGATCAATCCGCTGTTTCTGAGCGTCAAACGGGTTTGTTTATTGAAAAATGCTACATCACCATACAGGGAGAAAAATTGTTCGGTGATAAAGTCGGTCTGGGTTTTGAATTCTTGAGCAATTTGGTGATTTATAAAATGTGTTTGGATGATTTCGTCCAGATCTTTTTCATCTTTGAACCGATAGACAACCTTTTCCGGAAAAACCATCATGACCTGTTGATGGCCAGCTTCCCGTGTAGAGCAGAGTCCCAAACATCCGCCAAAAAAGATACGAACCGAATCCGGATGCACACCGTTGGCTTGCAATCGATGGTTCAAGGCTGTAGCCCAATTTTTATCTTTTTGTGGCTCACAACGGCTGGAAGAGCAGAGCGTGACGACATAGTCGTAGCGTCGTTCTGTTTTTTTATCCAAAACCATCTCTGTCACTTGCTGACCTTTGAGGAGGTGGTCATGAAAAATGGTTTGAACTTTTTCAAGGGTTACATTTTCATATTTTATGGGGATCTGATCGGGAGCAAAAATCCCCACAATGGGTTCACGGGCGCAACGTCCTGTGCAGCCGGTTTGTTTCAGGATAATATTATCGCGGCCAGAAGCACGAATCAGTTTTTTAAATTCATGCAACACCTTGTCTGATCCGGCAGCTTTTTCACAAGTGGCCGATCCGACATGGACGATGGTTTTTGCAGTGTTTTCCGGTGTTTTTGAATGGGGTAAAAGTTTTTCAACGAGGGCTTGATAATTCTCTGACGCCTTTCCCATGAAGCTCCTTTCGAAAATGGCGAGATAATCACTTGTTCCATCTTAAAGATATAAAAAAATATTACCAAATCAAAAAGTAAAATCTGTTTTTGAGGCGAAAAGCGTTAGAGAAAAATAAAGATATTGTCGTGTGGTGGATTAGAACCACCTTGTCAGTTTCGATTCTGGCTGTGGTCCGATCAGGAATTCCTGAATCGTACCCCCTTCAATCATGACAACAGAGGGGGTGCCCATGATGCCGAATTTTTTGGCAGTGGCCATGTCCTTGGAGATATCTATTTTAAAAATATTGCGATGTTTCTTTTGTAAATTGTCAACAACCGGTGTCATGGTACCACACGCACGGCAAGACGGACTAAAAAAATAGAATAGCGTCTTGTGTCCGGACTGGATGGCCTTGCCGCCTTGTCCATTGACCCGGGGTGCGGGTTTACCCTTTTGCCTTTTCATTTTCCATATCATAAAATATTGGAGCATGAAAAACAGGGCAATGATTCCGACGAGAATATAAATGATAGTCATGATTCCTCCTTGCTATAGCACTTTGATGCACTAAAGATCAAAAGGATTCAAGTCGTGTGGATCATAACTTTTATCAGTTAATTCAATTTGTCCTGAAGGTATGAGCTGGATGTTTTTCAGGAATAGACTATTGTCGTGACGGAAAATATAAGGTCGAGCTGTGAACAAGCCGCGTTGGAAAATGGTTTTTAAAGTAAAAACAGCAACAATGAGGATACAGCATAGAGCAAGAAGAACAAGAGATGTAATTTCACATTTGACTTTGCTGCTGATTTGAGTTTTTTGGGATCATCATGGAATTTGAGAACATTTCGGGTCAGGGACGGAAGAACAAACAGATAGGGAAGCCAGACAATCCAGAATATTTTTCCAAAATCCATAAAAAACATAGATAGCCAGCCCATATTCAGGATGATCAGAATATGAATAAAGATAAAGAGACAAGCCGTAAACCGTGTGCCGACCCGAACCGCGACGCCCCACTTGGTCGCTAGTTCATCGGCCTGCAAATCGATCAATTGACCCAATAACAAAATAGACAATGTACTGAGACCTGTGGCTGGCATGGCTGCCAGAATAGCAGGATGAAAGGCCACACCCTGTCCGATAGCCGCAATGAGAATGGCCATGGGACCAAAAGCAAACCATACAGAAATCTCTCCCCATCCCCGATAGGCCAGTTTAACAGGAGCAGCCGTGTAATATTTGGCAAAAAAAGCCGATAAAATATAGAGCCCCCACAGGTGAGGCCATAGATAACGGGGTATCAAGGCAGTCAGTACAACAGCAGCCAGGAGAGCGACAATGAGGCTGAGGCGTGCGATGGTGAACATGGTTGATTGGAGTTGGGGGTGATTCACGATAATACCTGATCCGCCGCTAAATTCATTTCGGTGGATATTGACGGTGTCATTGCCTTGTAAGGTATCATAGATATCATTATATACGTTTGTGGCGATGTGTAAGGCCAGCCCCATAATCATCACCAGCAAAAAAGTCAGAGGATTAAAGGTGTCATTTATATGAGCAGCGATAAAGCTCCCCGCCAACAATGGAGCGATAATCGAAGAAAGAAAACCGGCTCGAATCATTTGCGCAAAATTCGGCAATTCATTTGACATTTTTATCTCTTTTTTTTTATTATAAAACGCACTAAAATTTTAGCACCGCTGCAGGACTTTTTGTTATCTTAACCC
>CAYNUX010000202.1:0-7151 GCA_964400115.1 uncultured Cytophagia bacterium | reverse complement strand
GGCATACGAGATCGTTTCACGTGACTGGAGTTCAGACATGTGCTCTTCCGATCTGGCCATGCAAAAATATTACGACATGTATCCCACAGACAATATCCCGCTGCCCAATATACCCTCGGGTCACCTGGAAGAGCTGCATCTCGTTTATCAGGAATACCGCCATTATCGCAATATTGCCACCCCCATTTCCGGTGAGCGGATCCGCGCGGCACATGCCGGTTATTATGGCCAGATCACCGAGATGGATGCCTATATAGGCAAAATCTATGATCACCTGAAACAAACCGGCGAACTGGAAAACACGCTCTTTATCTATACCTCGGATCATGGTGATGCCATGGGAGATCACGGGCTGTGGAGCAAGTGCAATCTCTATGAGGGCGCTGCGCATATTCCGCTGATCATGGCCGGTGCAGGATTGCCCAAAGGCAAACGCATCGATACGGCCGTGGCGCATGTCGATCTTGCGGCGACCTTTTTTGAACTCACCGGCATCGACAGACCGGATTATCTGCGGGGCCATTCGCTGCTGCCGTTGATCCGGGGTGAATCGGGCGATCATCCGGGATGGGCGTTCAGCGAATGCCATCAGCAGGGCAATATGACCGGCTCGTTCATGATCCGCAAAGGAGACTGGAAGTATATTCATTTTTCCTATTTTGACGATTTGCTATTCAATTTAAAATCAGATCCCGGCGAATTCAACAATCTGGCGGATGACCCCCGGTACAGGGATCACAAAGAAGAGCTGAAAAACCTGCTCTCCGGTGAGCTGGATCCGGAAGAGGTCACCGAGCGGGCCTTTGATACCCAGGACGCCTTTTTGCAAAATCTTGTGAACCAGTGCACACAGCAGGAGCTTTTCGAACGGCTGCGAGGGCGTTTGGGCGATGCTCAGGCGTTGTTGCTGGCGAAAAAGCTAAAAAAAGCGTGATCAGCGAATCCTGCTGAACAAAGACCAAAAAGCGCGCACGCAAAGTCGCAAAAACGCAAAGAAAATTTATTATTTCTTGGCATCATGCCACTTTTTGTTCTCGGTATTTATGTCAAGTGGTATAAAAGAGGAGCATGAGAATGAAACGAACGATGCAAACATTTGTTTGGGTTTCCATTTTTCTATTGCTGATTTCTTTATCCGGTTATTCGCAGCAAGCCATCACCATCGATGTGGATGTGACCTCACCGGTGGGGGAGCTAAAGCCGTTTTGGGCGGGACAGACGTTTCATCCCACCGAATATCTTTCCACGGAATGGGGTGAAAATCTGGTCCGGCTCATGGGCGAATCCGGTGCTGCGCGTACGTTTATCCGGCTTTACAACCAGCCAGAGAATGCGATCCGGGTGGCTGACGACGGATCGATTTCGTACGACTGGAGCGAATTCGACAGGCGCGCCAGATTGATTCTGTCGACCGGCGCCAAGCCCCTGGTGGTGTTTTTTGGTATGCCTCTGCAACTCGCTAAATATCCTGCTTTGCTCAAGCGGCGTAATTTTGGCGCGATCGTGAGTTTGTCACCGCCGAAAGATTATCAACATTGGGAAGAGCTTTGCATCGATTTTACCCGGCACGTTATGAACGAATTTGGAGAAAATGAGGTTGAAAAGTGGGTATTCCGCTGCTGGAATGAACCCGATCTCAAAGGATTCTGGCATGAGGCCGATGTCGAGGAATATAACAAACTATATGACTTTTTTGCCCATGCAGTCAAAGAGGTAAATCCAGATATCAAAATTGGTGGCGGTGCATTCAGTTCGACTGCGACCTACAAGAATCCCGATCAAACCCGGGAGTTTTTCGATCATGTCACCAATGGCACAAATTACGCCACGGGCGAGACCGGATCCCCCATCGATTATGTCAGTATGCATTCCTACGGGGGAAGCGGCGGCGCCGGTGGTCCGAGATGGGAATTCCCCGCTGTGGATTATCTCATGTCTATTCATCGATCTTATATCGAGATACTCGACGATTATCCCCAATTGAAAAATTTGCCTTTGTTCATGGACGAGTGGGGTGTTTCGGCTAGTGGGACCAAGGGCATGGATGCCGAACCGTTGACCATTACTCGAAATAACGAGTTTGCGGCTGCATTTTTGGCCACACTGGTTGCCCGGCAGGTCGATCTGGAACAGATGACCGGCCATCGTATCGGTAATATGATGCTCTGTGTATCCGGCTATGAGCGGCGGAGAAAACACGATTTTATGGGACTCCGGACTCTGCATACCCGCAATGGATTCCACAAACCCTTGTTGAATGCCTACCGGGTGCTCGATAAAATGGGCAAACAGCTCGTCAAGGTCGATATCCGGGACGAAAATCCCCATATCACAGCCCTGGCTACAAAAGACGATCAAAAAATAACGGTTCTGGTGACAAATTTTCAAAATGATCAACCGATGGGAGAGGGGCCATTCTATCCGGTCTCAATATCGGTGAATTCGCCTGGAACCGGACAAAAAAAAGTGACCCACTGGCGGATCGATAAAGAGCACAGCAACGCTTATACGGAATATGTAAAAATCGGCAGTCCGGAATTTCCAAATCCCCTGGAAATGGAGCAAATCCGAACAAAAATGCATCTGGAAATGATCGATTCGCATGACATCGATAAATCTAGTGATGAACTGTCAATTGATTTTGACTTGCCTTGTAATGCAGTCTCGCTTTTTGAGATTTATTAATTATTTTTAAAATCTCGGCGCCACTCTCCGCCTTTGGATCCTCTGCTTTGCATTTTGATGTACTTTTCAATCGCAGAGAACCCGGAGAAAGCAGAGATTCGCAGAGTGAAAATTAAAACTGGAGTGTTTAATCATGCCAACGAAAATCAAAATCTGTTTATGCTTTTTTATCGCATGGTTGTTTTTTATCTCACCAAATGTCCATAGCCAGAAAATCACTTCCCTGACGCGCATCGGCTCGGTGGAGATCAGGAAACCGGGCGAGATCGAGCAATCCCCGTTCGGACTGGGATGCGAGACTCTGGACCGCCAGTTGTGGGAGCCCAGTGAGGTCTATCCGTTTCTGGAGGATCTGGGAGTCAAATGGGCCAGACTGCAAACCGGCTGGGCCCGTTGCGAGCAGGAAAAGGGGGTCTATACCTGGGAGTGGCTCGATGAAGCCGTGGATGGCCTGATCGATATCGGCATCCAACCCTGGTTCAATGTCGGATATGGCAACCCCCTTTATACAGAGGGCGCTGCGCGCTATCATCCTCTGTCGTCGGAGCAAGCGTTCGAGGCCTGGAAAAAATTTGTGATCGCCATGACAAGACACTACAAAGACCGCATGACTTATTATGAAATTTGGAACGAACCCAATCTTGGCGGATTCTGGCGTCCGGATGATCCCGATCCGGAAAAATATGTGCGGCTCGTGGCCGAGACTGCGCCGCTGATCCGCGCCAATGATCCGGATGCCGTGATCGCCGGGGGCGTGACCTCACGGATTCCGTATGATTTTATCAAAGCCTGTTTGGATGCCGGATTGGCGGATCATATCGAAATCTTTTCCTTTCATCCCTATACCACCTATCCTGAAACGTATAACGATCAGATCCGCGCATTGCAAGATCTGCTGGACAGTTATAAACCCGGGATCGAGCTCTGGCAGGGGGAAAACGGTTATCCTTCACACCCCAACAGTACGGGGTTTTCCGGAGAAGGGCCGTGGACCGAGATGATTCAGGCCAAGACCATGTTGCGCCGGTTGTTGCTGGATTGCAAGTTGGGGGTCGAGATGACCAGCTGGTTTCTGGTGATCGATCTGCACGATTATCCCAAAGGATCCGGACGGATCAATTATAAAGGCATTCTCCGTGCCAAGCCGGAAATCGCTCCCAAACCGTCTTTCAAAAGCCTGCAGGTATTGACCAGTCTTGTACATGGTGAGGTCAACCCTCGCAACTCGATACTCTATTCGGGCAAAGAGATCTTTGTCGAGGCCACGATACCGGATTTCCGCTATGGCGGAAAAAAGAATCTCTGTAATTTGGCAAGTACGGTTCTGAATACGGCCAATGGACCCGTGCTCGCCTATTGGTTGGAGGATAAAGCCAGCGATTCCAGAGTCTTTGATCGTGTGAGTCTGATGCTGGAGGATTGGGAAGGAAACGGATTCAAAGATCCGGTTTTGATCGATCCCCTGCAGGGTGATATATTCGACATCGATATGATGACAATACCAGGAGAGGGACATCAACGAAAAGCCAATACGGTTCAGATTTTTAACACCATTCCTGTTTCCGATTATCCGTTGCTCATCATGGAGAAACCGATGATGCCCTGACCTGGTATGATATCCCTGCTTTAGATAGCAAGATTTGGAATTGAATGATCTGGATGACACTTTTTGTTAAGAGGGATAAAGAAAGTGTGTGTTAAACAGGGAGATGGAATATGAACCGGTATGTTTGGATTTTTCTGATCCTGGGTTTGATCGCGAGTTGCACCGAAATCGATGAGGTTGCTCAAGAAAAGACCCTCACCTCGATCTATGTGTCCAGACCCGTGCAAATCGACGGCAAGCTGCAAGAATGGCCCGCTCAACTGGATACCATTTATTTAACGGACCGAGAGAACCTCAGTGACAATGTCATGATCGTCAAATCCGTCTGGTCGTTGGCCAATCTCTATCTGGCCTTTCAGGTCAGTGATTTTGATTTGCGCGCCTATCAGACCGAGCTCGATCATAAAAAACTCTTTCTGGATGATATGGTAGAGTTTTTACTGGATACACAGATGGACCGGTCTGAAAAGTGGCTCGGGGACGACATTATTTATCATCTTAACCTGCAGGGTCAGAAAAAAGATGACCGCGGCACTGCTTCGGGGGAATCCGATGCCTCATGGCATGGGGACGCGGTTTATGGTGTAAGCCTGCAAGGTACACTCAATGATACAACAGACTCGGATCAGGGATATGTCGTTGAAGTGGCTGTTCCCTGGACCGAAATCGGACGAAACCCCGAGTCTGGTTTGGAAATGGGACTCAATGTCGCGTGTGGAGATAATGACGGCAAGGGCCGTATGCTTTTCGACTGGGTCGATGCCTGGCCGACACGATCGCCGGATGTGTTTGGGACGCTGGTGCTAAAAAAAGAATAGAATATATACTGTCGGGATAATTCCGCCTGGTACAGATACAAAAACCTTTTGGTCGCTGGTCCAGCTTGAGGAGGATATTGTATGAGTCTCGAACTCGCTTCTTTTGTCGCATTCATTCCTATACTTGTCGTCTTGGTATTCATGGTCGGCTTGCGATGGCCTGCGACCTGGACCATGCCGCTGGCCTGGTTGGTGGCAGTCCTCATTGCAGCCCTTGTTTGGAAAATGCCGTTCACCTGGATCGGCGCTTCCACCATTAACGGGGTGATCATTACCCTGAAAATATTGATTATCATCTTTGGGGCCTTGGTTCTGCTGTTTACCCTGCGTGAAAGTGGTGCGCTCGCTTCTATCAACCAGGGCTTTATGAACATCTCTGATGATCGCCGCGTCCAGGCCATTATCATTGCCTGGCTTTTTGGCAGCTTTATTGAAGGAGCGGCCGGATTCGGCACGCCGGCTGCTCTGGCTGCGCCGTTACTCCTCGGAATCGGTTTTCCTGCCTTAGCCGCCGTGATGGTGGCGCTGATTGGTAACAGCACCGCAGTGACCTTTGGTGCCGTGGGCATCCCTATCTGGGGAGGCATGGGCTGGACGCTCGATATCCCCATGGTGCAAAATGCAATCGCTGCCAATGGCATGACCTTTGAGAGTTTTATTCATCATATCGGTGTCTGGGCGGCGATACCGCATGCAATCGTCGGCACTCTGGTTCCCTTGATCCTGGTCAGCATGTTGACCCGTTTTTTTGGAGCTAATAAAAGTTTTCGTGAAGGACTAGGAGTATGGCCGTATGCCTTATTTGCAGGGTTGTGTTTTACAGCTCCTTACCTTATCACCGCGGTTTTTATCGGTCCTGAATTCCCCAGTTTATTAGGGGGACTGATTGGCCTTGCCATTCTTGTAACCACTACACGCGCCGGGTTCCTGGTGCCCAAAAAAAGATGGGATTTTCCTGCCAGAAGCTCCTGGCCTGAGGAATGGATGGGGAATATCTCTATTGATCCTCAAAAGCTCGATGCGCAACACTCTATACTCAAAGCCTGGACACCCTATTTTCTCATCGGATTATTACTGGCGATCAGTCGCATAAAGTCTTTGCCTTTTGATGAATGGCTGGCTTCTTTTACCATAAAATTTAGCAACATCCTGGGTGTGGGACTCGATAGCAGCATCGAACCGTTCTATTTGCCGGGGATCATTCCTTTTGTGGTCATTGCCCTGTTTTGTATTCCTCTGTTCAGCATGAACAAAAAGCAAGTGGGACGCGCCTGGAATGAGGCCCTTTATCGCATCATCAAACCTGCTATCGCACTGGTTTTTGCCATCCCAATGGTGCGAGTGATGATCCAATCCGGACACAATCCTCTGGGGCTCGAAAGCATGCCTTTGGTCATGGCCCAATTCGTTGCGGATATCGGGCAGGGTGCCTGGCCTTTGTTTGCTCCTTTTGTCGGTGCATTGGGAGCGTTCATGGCAGGTTCGAATACGGTTTCCGATATGCTGTTCAGCCTTTTTCAGTATGGTGTGGCCGATCTGCTGGGAATCTCCAAGCTGGTCGTGCTGGGAATGCAAGCGGTAGGCGGTGCCATGGGCAACATGATTTGCGTACACAATGTGGTAGCGGCCTGTGCTACGGTGGGTCTCGTAGGCATGGAAGGAGTGTTGATCAGGAGAAATCTGATTCCCATGGTGTTCTATGGAATTTTGGCCGGGGTGCTGGGACTGTTCTTTGCATACATTTTGGTCCCGTATTTATTCTGACCTTTGGCCGGTTCACCGCAATCTCTGGGCTATGCGAAACGATTCCTGTATCTAGGCCATGGCCTGAGACCCGTTTTTCCGACGCAGGGCGCGGATACAAATGCATTTCAGCCAGTTGGCCGAGATTTCCGAGCTTTAATTTTGCAAGATCGATAAATAATCATGCATCACATAAATCGAATCGAGATTGTATTCCGGTTCCAAATGAAACCGGATACGCAGGGGGCCGTTTTGATTTTCTTCGATGATGCGTTGCGTCCAATTGGCAATGGCTGACG